>NZ_RZRY01000261.1:0-8221 GCF_003998035.1 Mesorhizobium sp. M2A.F.Ca.ET.039.01.1.1
CGGACACTGGGACGGCTACGCCGCGACGCTCAAGATGTTCGGCGGCGAGATCAAGGTTCGGGTCATCCGCGACAAAAAGACCAAGTCGATCTCGCTAGAAGTCGATGGTTCGAAGAAAAAATCTGCATCTTTCGAGCCGAAAGCCGGCGACAAGACCGAGGTCGTCGTCAGGATACCTGCATAAAATCAAAGACTTGGCTTGTCGGCCGCGCATCCCTCGGGGTGCGCGGCCGATCGCCGTTTTTTACTTGGCGTCCCTCCCGCGCGCGATCGCGGGCCTTCCTTTAGGGCAGGCTAAGCAAGCAGGCTGTGATTAAAAATGTGGCAGCGGAGAGCAAGTGCCACTATTTTGCCGCAAGGCTGACATTTCACCTTTTATCTCAAACCGTTAGTGATCACGTCAGATTTCGTACCGTCGTCATCTTTTGTTCGCTAAATCGGAACGGAAGGGATAGACGACGCATTGTTTCGCGACACGTTTACCGTTACGTGTCACAAAATGGTGCGGTGCACAATTCGAGCATTGAGCACAAACAAGAGTTTGGCGGAGTAGCTGAAGTGTCACTTCTGCAGATCTACTTTAGAGCGCTGGGTTATCTGGCGGCCGACAAGAAGCGCGTCGCGCTGATTTGCGGCGCCAACATCGCGCTCGCGGCGATCGCGATCCTCGAGCCAATCCTGCTGGGCAGGGTGATCGGAGCCATCTCCGAGAAAGGCCCTGTGTTTTCGACGCTCGCCGTATGGGCCGCGCTTGGTGCTTTCAACGTCATTGCCTTCGTGCTGGTGGCCCGCGGCGCCGACCGGTTCGCCCATGCCCGCCGCTCGGAAGTGCTGTGCCAGTCCTTCGAGCGCGTGATCACCATGCCGCTTGCCTGGCATCACCAGCGCGGCACGTCCAACTCGCTGCACACGCTGCTGCGCGCCGTCGAGACCCTGTTCAGCCTGTGGCTCGAATTCATGCGCGTGCATTTGTCGACGGCCATCGCGCTGGTGCTGTTGGTGCCGACCGCGCTTGCCATGGATATCCGCATGTCCGTCGTGCTACTCGGCCTCGGCATTCTCTATATCGGCATCGGCCGTATCGTCATGCGCCGCACCAAGGCGGGGCAGACCGCCGTCGAGCGCCACTACCACACCGTCTTTGCCCATGTCTCCGACAGCGTCAGCAATGTCGCCGTGCTGCAGAGCTACAACCGCATCGGCCACGAGACCGCGACGCTGAAGCGTTACGTCAAGGACCTGCTCGACGCGCAGAACCCTGTGCTCGACTGGTGGGCGATCGCCAATGCGCTGAACCGCCTGTCGTCGACCATCTCGATGATGATCGTGCTGTCGATCGGTGCCTATCTCGTCACCCGTGGCCAGCTCCGCGTCGGCGATGTCGTCGCCTTCGCCGGCTTTGCCGGGATGCTGATCGCCCGTCTTGACCAGATGTCGGCTTTCACCACCCAGATTTCCGAGGCCCGCGCCAAGCTCGAGGATTTCTACCGCCTTGAGGACTCGGCTGCCGAGACCACTGAGCCGGATGGCCTGCGCGAACTCACCAACGTCACCGGCCATGTGCGCTTCGAGGACGTCAGCTTCGAGTTCGCCAATTCGGGCCACGGCATCGAGGACGTCTCGTTCGAGGTCCAGGCTGGCCAGACGGTCGCCATTGTCGGCCCGACCGGCGCCGGCAAGACGACGCTGATCAATCTGCTGCAGCGGGTCTTCACGCCGTCCAGCGGTCGTATCCTGATCGACGGCATCGACACCAGGACCGTGACCCGGAAGTCGCTGCGCCACTCGATCGCCACCGTCTTCCAGGACGCCGGCCTGCTCAACCGCTCGATCGAGGACAATATCCGCGTCGGCCGCGCCGATGCGAGCAATGACGAAGTGCACGCCGCGGCCAATGCGGCCGCCGCGCAGGACTTCATCCTGGCCAAGAGCAGCGGCTACGACACCGTCGTCGGCGAGCGCGGCGGCCAGCTTTCGGGCGGCGAGCGCCAGCGTATCGCCATCGCCCGCGCCGTGCTGAAGGATGCGCCGATCCTGGTGCTCGACGAGGCGACCAGCGCGCTCGACGTCGAGACCGAGGATCGCGTCAAGGAAGCGATCGACGAGCTGCGCCGCAACCGCACGACCTTCATCATCGCCCACCGCCTGACCACGGTCCGCGACGCCGACCTCGTCGTCTTCATGGACAAGGGCAAGGTGGTCGAGATGGGCGGCTTCACCGAGCTGTCGCTGCGCAACGGCCGCTTCGCCGCCCTGCTGCGCGCCGGCGGCCTGCTCAACGACGAAGAGGTCCGCCGCCTGAGCCGGCCGGTGACGGAAGCGGCGTAATCCTAGAGCTCCCCCTTCCCCCTTGTGGGGGAAGGTGTCGCCGAAGGCGACGGATGAGAGTGCTCTAGGGAAAGCCAGCGTCTCACTCCGCTGGAACACCCCTCATCCGTCTCGGCGCTCCGCGCCGATCCACCTTCTCCCACAAGGGGAGAAGGGAAAGCCTGCGACACTCTCCCAATTGCCCCAAACCCACTGCGGGTCTATTTAGGTCGCCATGAGCGACGCCACTTCACGCTTTTCCGGCTGGATCGATCTCGCCAACCCGACGCGCTTTGTCGGGCTGGCCGACAAGATCATTCCGTGGCTGGCGGCGGTCGCGGTGATCCTGCTTGGCGTGGGCCTCTATATGAGCTTCACCGCGCCGGAGGATTTCCAGCAGGGCATCACGGTACGCATCATGTATATCCACGTGCCTTTCGCCTGGCTCGCAATGATGTGCTACACGATCATGGCGATCTCGGCGCTGGGCACGCTGGTCTGGCGCCATCCGCTGGCCGACGTCGCGCTGAAATCGGCGGCCCCGATCGGCGCCACCTTTACAGCACTCGCGCTGATCACCGGCTCCATCTGGGGCAAGCCGATGTGGGGCACCTGGTGGGTATGGGATGCGCGGCTGACCTCGGTCTTTGTGCTTTTCCTGATGTATCTCGGCATCATCGCGCTGACCCGCGCGCTGGATGACGCCGGCCGCGCCGCCTGGGCGGCGGCCATCATCACGCTGGTCGGCTTCATCAATATCCCGATCATCAAATTTTCGGTCGACTGGTGGAACACGCTGCACCAGCCGGCGTCGGTCTTCCGCCTCGGCGGCCCGACCGTCGACCCATCGATGCTATGGCCGCTCGCCGTGATGGCGCTGGGTTTCACCGTGCTGTTCTTCGCCCTGCATCTGATGGCTATGCGCACGGAGATCTTCAGGCGGCGCGTGACCGCGATGCGGAGAGTGGCGGCACGGCAGGCCGAGCGGCAGTAGGGCTCAGCCCATCTTCCCTCGCGCCGCCACCGGCAGCGTTTCCAGCACCTTGTCGCCGTCGATCAGATGCACCTGGTCGAACAAATTCGTCACCACGCAGCAATGATCGGGCACGACGCGCACCCGCTCACCGATGCCCAAGGCGGCGCCATGGGCAAGCGTGACGGTGCCGTGCTCTTCGCTCAAACCCGTTACGCGGGCGCCCGGCATGCCGAGCAGCTCGCCGAACTCCAGCAGGCCGAGCGTATCGGAAGACAGCGCCTTGCTGCCTGAGTCGAGGATAGCGCGGGTCGGCGTCGGGTGGCTGACGACGGTGGCAAGCACCGTCAGCGCGCAGTCGTCCAGCGTGCCGACGCCTTTGGCGACCTGGTAGCGGTCGAGGTAGATGTAGGTGCCGGGCCGGTATTCGGTGACGATGCTGTTCTCGCCGGAGCGCCACATATCCGGCGTGCCGCCGCTGGAGACGCGCACGCATTCGAGCCCCGCCGCGGCAAGCGCGTCGTGCGCGCTTTTCAGCCAGGCCTCGGCTTGCGCCGCGCGGCCGGCCGCCGGATAGGTCATCAGCCCACCGAAGGCGAGGCCCTTGACCTGGTCGATGACCTTGGCCAGCGCCACCGCATCGGCCGGGGTCTGCACGCCGCAGCGGCCCATGCCGGTGTCGCACTCGACCAGCACCTGCAGCGGATGGCCGGCATCGGTGAAGGTGGCGGCTAGCCCTTCCAGCGTCTCATGGCTGTCCGCCGTCACCGAGAGCGTGACGTGGCCATGCAGCGCCTTCAGCCGTTCCAGCTTGGCGCGGCCAAGGATGTTGTAGGGCAGGAAAATATCCTCGAGCCCCGCATCGGCCATCACTTCGGCCTCGCCGATCTTCTGGCAGGTGATGCCGACGGCGCCGGCCGCCACCTGCTTCTTCGCCCAGTAGGGTAGCTTGTGCGTCTTGATGTGCGGCCGCAGCTTCAATCCATGGGCGTCGGCATGCGCCTGCGCCTTTTTGATGTTGGCTTCGGCGCGGGCCGCATCGATCAGGATCGCCGGCGTGTCGAGGTCGTCTATGCTTGGCATGAAAGTCACCATTCAAAGCATGTCTCCCGAGAGCGGGATCCGGTTTCGGGATAAAGACATGCGCAAAATCGAAAAGTCCGGCTGGGTTTATGGTCCCGATCCGGCTGGATGTCACGGGGCCAGAACAGCGGGTTTGCGTCGACAGCCGACCGGCATTGGGCTATTCGGATGGGCAGATTTCAGCAAGGCATCGGCCGGAGGACAACCACCATGAAGCGCTCCAAGATCAACGACATCATCCGCGAAGCCGACGCCTTCATCCGCTCCTTCGGCTATATCATGCCGCCCTTCGCCTATTGGTCGCCGGAAGAGATGAAGGCGCACAAGGCCGATTCTTCCGCCATCTTCACCTCACGCCTCGGCTGGGACATCACCGACTACGGCCAGGAGAAGTTCGACGAGCTTGGCCTGTTCCTGTTCACCGTGCGCAACGGCCGCTACGAGGACATGAAGCTCGGCATGGGGATGCTCTATGCCGAAAAGATCATGATCTCGCGCAAGGACCAGCTCTCGCCGATGCACCGCCACAACATCAAGGCCGAGGACATCATCAACCGCGGCGGCGGCAAGCTGGTGCTGGAGCTATTCATGCACGACCGCGACGGCGGCATCGACCCGAAGGCCGAAGTGTCAGTGCCGGTCGACGGCACCATCACCAGATTGCCGGCCGGCGGGCTCCTGAAGCTCGATCCCGGCCAGAGCGTCACGCTGCTGCCCGGTGTCTGGCACGCCTTCTGGGCCGAGGGCAAGGACGTGCTGATCGGCGAGGTCTCGACCGTCAATGACGACCTCACCGACAACGTTTTCCGCGACCCGATCGGCCGCTTCTCCAACATCGACGAGGACGTCGCGCCGCTGCACCTTCTGGTGTCGGACTATGAGAAGTGGGTGGGTAGAGCGAAGGCCTAATCGTCCCAATTCAACTGCTGAAAAAACGTCCAGATGCTGATGGCGCTGTCATCCTTCTCGCTCGTGCTGTGCAGCGTCAGGACGATATCCACGGTGGGCAGTGCTTTGATCATGACCGTGATCACGCGCGTCCCATCCTCAGGCACGATACCAATGCCGGAGGTCATTTCCCAAGTTCCTCCGGCCCGCTGAAGTCGGGGAGCTGAATCTTCGAATTGCTCCCTCATCGATGCGTCGTTTGGAAACGGTTCATCTGTGAGTTCTGCAAATTCTTCCCACGATCCGGAGACTGCCGCCTGAATGACGCGGTCAATTCTGGCTTCTTCTGCTTTGCTGACCCTAACCTTCACGTCGTTGCCCTCGCGCATGCGACATAGGGGATCATTAGCGACACAGTTCAATGCAATCTCGAACAGCGCGTCCCAGATCGCCGGGCGTACCTGTTGAATACAAGATCGTGTCCAGCGGCACGGCACTTTCTCTGTTTACCTTGGCATAGGGGATAAGTTTGAATTTATCCTCTCCCTGTTGGTCGACCGACATCTGCCGGGATTTCCAAAGGAAGGAATTGTATGACCTGAACCCAAAACGCGAGGCCGATCTGTTGAGGAGAACTTTATCTACAATCTCGTCGGGCACACCACTGACATGAGCGCGGATCGCGCTCAGTGTCGATGCCCCTATGTCTTTGTCCGAGATCGAAGGTAGCTCGCCAACGAGGATGACGGGACCGGCAAACATCTCCCAGCCATCGCGCGTGGTGACCATAGGAATTACGAAAACTCTTTCGCCCACTATGTTCAGGAAGCAATGCTTCATGTGCTGGCTCTGTCCAAGTCTGCGGCCTACCGCGCATACTTATCCGCCTTGCGGTTCCCAAGCAGCAGCTTGCGTTCCAGATACGCGCGGAGCTCGCCGTAATAGGCGGTGAGGAAGGCCTTTGAATCGATCGGCTCGACCCTGGCGCCGATCTTGCGGGCTATGGTCTCCGCCACCGCCTTGAGCGCCGAATGATCGTCGCGGCGCAGCACTTCTTCCAGCTTCTGCAGCTCGGCGATGCCATAGGCGTCGAGTTGCGCGGGGCTGAACTGGAAGCGGGCGGCAACCGGGTCCTTGCGCAGCGACAGGTCCTCGACCAGCGCCACTTTCGGCGCCTCGACCACCCAGGTGCCGGCGAGCAGGTCGCCGATCCTCAGCCGGTCGCGGTTGAACAGCGGGAACAGCGAGAACAGCAACGCCCACACCAGGCCGAAGATGGTCGATAGCGTGTCGGCGACATCGGCGCTGGCGCGCGCGGCGAGGATCGAAAGCGGCAGGAACACCTCGATCTCGCGCATCAGGTTGCGTGCGATGAGCTGGTCCAGCGTGAGGCCCGCGCCGCTGCGCGAGGCGACCCTGACGCCCACCATGCGCTTGCCCGGTGTGGCTGCCCGCCGACCTGCCTCGAAAGCGATGAAATAGACGTTGCGCAGGAAGAAGATGAAGATGATCCAGACGATGAACAGCGGCTCGGCATCCTGCACGCCAAGCCCGCCAAGGCCAAACAGCGCGACGAGGCTGACCACGACCGCCGCCACGACGATGATCACCACGTCGAGCAGGAAACCGGAAGCCCGGGTGCCGGCATCCGCCAGTTTCACGCGCAGGTCGACGCCCTCCGGCGTGACAAGCGGGCGGATCAATGCCGCCGGGTTCTTGACCTTCGCTGTCCTAGCGGTCGCCATGCCGCACCATCCGGAACAGGTAGAAATAACAGATCCATAAGGCGAGCATGCCGCCGCCGATCGAATAGCGGACGATGTCGCTGGTGATCGTCTGCCTTCCGATGCCTTCCAGCAATCCGGCGAAAAGCAGCATCACCGTGACGCCGATCATGGCGGTCGCCGCCACGCGTCCGGCTCGCGCCGCGGCGGCCATACGGGTGAGCTCGCCGGGAAAGGCGATGCTGGTGCCGATGCGCATCCCGGCCGCGCCCGCGATGGCGATGGCGAACAGTTCCGTCGTGCCATGGATCGAAAGCCAGCCGCCGAGCTCGAAGCCCAGGCCCTTGGCGGCATAGATCTGGAAAATGGCGCCGAGCATGCAGCCATTCATCAGGATGATCAGCACGCTCGGCACCGCGAAGGCGAAACCCAGCGCGAAGGCCAGGATCGAGACCTGTGTGTTGTGGGTGAAGAGATAGGCGGCAAAGCCTGAGAGGAAGTGATCGCCGCCGCCGTAAAGCACGCTGCGCAGCACCTCGGCGGAAGAATCCGGGTTGCGCCCGCCCGCCAAGCTCGGCGTGATGATGGCGTCGTACCAGCGCTTGTCGGAGGCGACCAGCCAATAGCCCGCGATCGCGCCGATCACGGTGAGGGCGCCCGATGTCCACACCTCGCGCCACAGATCGCGGATCGCCGCCGGCCAGTCGTGCAGGAAGAAGTCGCCGATGCGCGTCCTCAAGGAGCGCCGCGCACCGTAGAGATAGAAGTAGCCGCGCAGGCAGAGCGCCTCGAGATAGGCGATCAGCGCGCTGTCGAGCGAGGTCGCGCGCGCCACCGAAAGCGACGACAGCGCCGAGCGGTAGAGGAGCGGCAGCGAGAGCAGCTCGTCTTCCGACAGCGCGCGTGGCGCGCGCTTCTCGACGCGCGCCAGCAGCGCCTCGAAGGCTTTCCAGTCGGCCTCGCGCTCCTGGCGGAAGCTTGCCAGCGACTGGCGCACTGCATCGGTGCCGGCCGACAGCGTCATAGAAGGTTCTCCTCCTTGAGCTGGATATAGCGCTCGACCAGCGCCGGGCCGAGCCGCTGATGGTCGGCCTCGATGACATGCGCGCCAAGCAGCCTGAGCCTGCCGATCACCACCTGCCGCTGCCGCAGGAGGTCTCCGGCGGTGACGGAGCGGGCGACATCCTCGGGCGCCGCCGGCGCCATGTCGGCCAGCGTTTCGAGTTCCAGATCCCTCATCAGCATG
>NZ_RZRY01000262.1:0-8218 GCF_003998035.1 Mesorhizobium sp. M2A.F.Ca.ET.039.01.1.1
GTGATATTGCGGAAATTGCCGAATGGCTTAGGAAGTAGTTAAAAAATTCGGAATGAGCGAATCTGCGGCGCCCCCGCCGTTCGTCATTTTCCAGAAAAGCTATGGCTTGTATCCTATTTTTTATTAACCGAAGCGAATCTGCATCGAAGTCGTCTCCCGCAGCAGTTTCGGCGATCCAAAATAGCGTATCATCATCAATTGAATCGACTTGGTTTTCCGCCATGTCGCGTGCAATTTCGGTTAAAACGTCGAGTACGAACCTGCGCAGACCACTTAGTTCCATGAGCTCAATGAGGGCATTGGGAAATTTAGTTGCTTCGCGCTCGATCATAAGCTTGGTAAGAGAGACCAAAGGCGGCGCTGACTCAAGATCGATGTCCTTAGATAACAACTCGGCGATTTGGGAGAGGAAGAACGGTCGCAGCGCATAAGAGCCCTCGTCAAAGAGGCCTAGCTCACTGGCTTCATCGACCCGCGCATCAGGCACTTTATTCTTTAGCCAGCTTTTCGCTGCATTGGGTGTGGTGGGCAGGATGCTGAACACGCCGACTTCGTGGTGTTCTTCGTCAAGTCTAGGGACGGCCTTGAGTAGTCGTTCCCTTCCGATAAACGTTTCTCTGCCCGCTAGAATTATGGTTCCCTCGCCCTCGATATCTTCGACGAGCTCTCGAACCTGTCCCCATGCGGTTTCGTAACCATTGGGATCGCCCAGTTCGTCGAAACCATCGATAGCAAGTTGAACCAGCCCATGCCTGACAAGAATCGGAATCTGATCGTATGTTACCTGGAGCCTTAAAGACTGAAGGCTGAAAGCCATCAGATCTTGAATAAAGGTCAATATCCTACCCCTGCTTTTGACATGCAGTATCAAGGGGCGTTGCGTTTTTACAAAGTCTCTGGCTCGAAGGGATGCTATCTGTTCGACGAAATGAGTCTTCCCAATACCCGCCGGGCCGTCAATTAATAAAACGCGAACAGACTGACCCGGCGCTCTTTCTTCAACCAGAAACTTCTCGATTGCCCCAATCTTGGCGTCTATATTCCGAGCTTTCGAGCTTAGTCTGCCGACTGTTTCAATTATATTCTTCTCCTTGATCAAGTCCTGGAGAGCTATTGACTGGGACGTGGCCCAAAGTTTCAAATTTGCAAAGTCGGTTGACGATAATAGAGATTTATAGTTAATAAATGTCTCGGCAGAAAATCCTTCCTTGTTGTACTCTATCTTTCCGCTCTTTAGGAATTTGACTGTAACTTCATGCCCCAGTCGAACGAAACGAAATATTGTTCCTGTTTCTTCTTCCTGATGATGTGGCGTGCCAGTGCCAATGTCCGCAAAAACTGCAAGCTCGTCCTTTATGATATCTATGTTATTTACCATTAGTCGATCTCCTGCAAGAGGCCGTCCAAGGAAAGGTAATTGTTATTCTTTCGACGTCTTACGAGCACCGTCCTGCCTCCGCGACTTTTTGACCATGCTTCTGCTACAAATAGTGCCGGGACGAGATCATCATCTTCCGCCAGCACTAAACGCCAATCTCTGGAATCGGATCGAGCGTGAGTTAGTATATCGCAGGCAAGTGATGTATCCACCATTTTTTCTCTGGGGATATTATCGTTTAGAGGTCTTCTGAACGTGTCTGGAAGATTTATTTTCGGCATTGACTTCCCCGACTGCTGCACAAATCGATGCGGAAGCGAATTTAGAAGGGTTTCCCCGTATCCAATTTGGTTTTCAATGTGAATATCTTTAGAGTTTACCGAAAAGACAAAATCAGGGTCGTTAACTACATCCATAACTGCTATTCTATTTTCCGTCGGGTTTAGTCCGCGGTGCCACCCATGATATAACCGAAGAGTTACCCGAAATCTAACGTTGGTGTTTGCTGATAATTTTTTCAGAGTAGATGATATTATCTTTGAAACGTTCTCGAGAGTCACGGTGGCGCGTGTGCGAGGATTGCGAATACCGGTCCCGCCGGCAATATGAATCTGGGCAGTCCAATCAACGAATGCTACAACAGACGTTTGGGTCATTTTGAATGCTTATTGATCCTAGGTGCAATGCAGCCAAAAACCGAGAAATTATCCACCTTGGGCAACGGGAATCTATTAGCCGTACGCCCTCGCATCCTGTCACAACGCCGACGGAAGGCAAGGTGGGAGCGCCTCGTTCAATAGGCAGCTAAGAGCTTTGTAGCAGCCGGAAACAATGTAGACGATGGCAGTCACCGTTAAGGTGAGTCCAGCGCGGTTCGTTCCGATGGTAGGTTGGTTCGCAGTGTGGAGAAGCCTTGGGCCTAGCCAAAATACTCCTGCAACGGCCGCACCTCCAAGTTCCCGGCCCTTAGCGCCGCGATCGCCTCCGCCACCGCCGCGGCGCCCGACAGCGTCGTGTAATAGGGCACCTTCTGCATCAGCGTCGCGCGACGCAGCGACTTCGAGTCCGACACCGCCTTCTGGCCGTCCGTGGTGTTGAAGACGATCTGGACCTGGCGGTTGCGGATGGCGTCCTCGATGTGGGGACGGCCTTCGAGCACCTTGTTGATCTTTTCGGCAACCACGCCGTTCTCGGCGAGGAAGCGTGCGGTGCCGGAGGTGGCGAGCACCTTGAAGCCCTGTTCCGCCAAACGCTTGACCGCCGGCAGGATGCCTTTCTTGTCCTCGTCGCGGACCGAGACGAACAGCGTGCCGGAGCGGGGCAGGTCGACATTGGCGCCGAGCTGGCTCTTGGCGAAGGCCAGCGCAAAGTCGCGGTCGAGGCCCATGACCTCGCCGGTCGAGCGCATTTCGGGTCCGAGCAGGATGTCGACACCGGGGAAGCGGGCGAAGGGGAAGACGGCTTCCTTGACCGCGATGTGGCCGGGATTGCGTGGGTCGGGCATGGCGCCGTAATGGGCGAAGGCGTTTTCCAGCGTCTCGCCGGCCATGATGCGGGCAGCAATTTTCGCGATAGGTCTTCCGATGGTCTTGGCGACGAAGGGCACGGTGCGCGAGGCGCGCGGGTTGACCTCCAGCACATAGACCGTGCCGTCCTGGATGGCGTATTGCACATTCATCAGGCCGCCGACGTTGAGCGCGCGGGCGAGCGCTGCCGTCTGGCGCTCCAGCTCGTCGACGAGGTCCGGGTGCAGTGAATGCGTCGGCCGCGAGCAGGCGCTATCTCCCGAATGGATGCCGGCCTCCTCGATATGCTCCAGGATGCCCGAGACGAAGGTCTCCTTGCCGTCGCAGAGGCAGTCGACATCGACCTCGATGGCGCCCGAGAGATAGGTGTCGAACAGAAGCGGGTTCTTGCCCAGCAGCGTGTTGATCTGGCCGGTCTTGTCGTTGGGATATTTCTGCTTGATGTCCTCCGGCACAAGGCCGGGCACGGTGTCGAGCAGGTAGGTCTGCAGCGTGCTTTCGTCATGGATGATCTGCATGGCGCGGCCGCCGAGCACATAGGACGGGCGCACCACCAGCGGGAAGCCTAGCTCGCCGGCGACGAGGCGGGCCTGCTCGACCGAATAGGCGATGCCGTTCTTCGGCTGGGTGAGGTTGAGCTTGTGCAAGAGCTTCTGGAAGCGGTCGCGGTCTTCCGCCAGGTCGATCATGTCGGGCGAGGTGCCGAGGATCGGGATGCCGGCCTTCTCCAGCGCGTCAGCCAGCTTCAACGGCGTCTGGCCGCCGAACTGGACGATGACGCCGACCAGCTCGCCCGAGGCCTGCTCGGCGCGCAGGATCTCCAGCACGTCCTCCGCCGTCAGCGGATCGAAATAGAGGCGGTCGGAGGTGTCGTAGTCGGTCGAGACCGTCTCCGGGTTGCAGTTGACCATGATCGCTTCATAGCCGGCGTCGCGCAGCGCGAAGGCGGCATGGCAGCAGCAATAGTCGAACTCGATGCCCTGGCCGATGCGGTTCGGGCCGCCGCCGAGGATGACGACTTTTTTCCGCGCTGACACGCGCGCCTCGTTGGCGGGTTCGCCGACGAAAGGCACTTCATAGGTCGAATACATGTAGGCGGTCGGCGAAGCGAACTCGGCGGCGCAGGTGTCGATGCGCTTGTAGACCGGATGAACGTCGAGCTTTTCGCGGTTCTTCTGGACGACTTCAGCATCGGTCCTGGTCAGCGAGGCGAGGCGGGCGTCGGAAAAGCCCATCGCCTTCAGCATGCGCAGGTTGACGGCGTCCTGCGGCAGGCCATGTTCGCGGATGCGTTCCTCCATGGCGATGATGCCGGCGATCTGCTCGAGGAACCACGGGTCGATCTTGCACATGGCGTGCACGTCTTCAAGCGAGGTGCCCATGCGGATCGCCTGCGCCACCATGCGCAGCCGGTCCGGCGTCGGCGTGCCGAGCGCGGCGCGGATCGCGTTGCGGTCGTCGGTGTGGCTGGCGGGCGCGCTGCCATGGCCGAGGCCGGGAATCTCGATCTCGTCCAATCCGGTCAGGCCGGTTTCCAATCCACGCAAGGCCTTATGCAGCGATTCCTGGAAGGTGCGGCCGATGGCCATCACTTCGCCCACCGACTTCATGGCGGTGGTCAGCACGGGCTCGGCGCCAGGGAATTTCTCGAAGGCAAAGCGCGGGATCTTGGTGACCACGTAGTCGATGGTCGGCTCGAAGGAGGCCGGCGTCGCGCCGCCGGTGATGTCGTTCTCCAACTCGTCCAGCGTGTAGCCGACGGCGAGTTTCGCGGCGACCTTGGCGATCGGGAAGCCCGTGGCCTTCGAGGCCAGGGCCGAGGAGCGCGAGACGCGCGGGTTCATCTCGATGACGACAAGGCGGCCGTCGGCCGGGTTGACGGCGAACTGTACGTTCGAGCCGCCGGTCTCGACGCCGATCTCGCGCAGCACCGCGATCGAGGCGTTGCGCATCATCTGATATTCTTTGTCCGTGAGCGTCAGGGCAGGGGCGACGGTGATCGAGTCGCCGGTGTGCACGCCCATCGGATCGAGGTTCTCGATCGAGCAGACAATGATGCAATTGTCCGCCTTGTCGCGGACGACCTCCATCTCATACTCCTTCCAGCCGAGCACGCTTTCCTCGATCAGCACCTCGGTGGTGGGCGAGGCGTCGAGGCCGGACTGGACGATGTCGTAGAATTCGGCGCGGTTGTAGGCGATGCCGCCGCCGGTGCCGCCCATGGTGAAGGAGGGCCGGATGATCGCCGGCAGGCCGACATGGTCGAGCGCCTGGGCGGCGATCGCCATGGCATGGCTGATATAGCGCTGCTTGCGGTCGCCTTCGCCGAGGTTCCAGCGGGTTTCCAGCGCGTCGAGCGCGGCGTCGAGATTTTCCGGGTTCTCTGCCTTGAGCGCCGCGCGCTCGGCCTCATGGGTCTTGCGGTCGGCGTTCTTGACGTCGGTGGCGTTGGCCAGCATCGAGCGCGGCGTCTCCAGCCCGATCTTGCTCATTGCCTGGCGGAACAGCGCGCGGTCCTCGGCCTTGTCGATGGCATGGGCGTCGGCGCCGATCATCTCTACTTGATAGCGCTCCAGCACGCCCATGCGGCGTAGCGAGAGCGCCGTGTTGAGCGCCGTCTGGCCGCCCATGGTCGGCAGCAGCGCGTCCGGGCGCTCCTTGGCGATGATCTTGGCCACCACCTCGGGCGTGATCGGCTCGATATAGGTGGCGTCGGCCAGCTCCGGATCGGTCATGATGGTGGCCGGATTGGAGTTGACTAGGATGACGCGGAAGCCCTCTTCCTTCAGCGCCTTGCAGGCCTGGGTGCCGGAATAGTCGAACTCGCAGGCCTGGCCGATGACGATGGGGCCGGCCCCGATGATCAGGATCGACTTGATGTCGGTGCGTCTTGGCATAGTCGAAAAATCCGTTCGGCGAGCGGCTTGCACGAAAAACCGGGCGGGGGAGGACCCGGCCGGTTGTGCTTGCGATTCTGGTATCAGGCTAGGAGGGCCTTATAGGGAAGAGTTTTGCGGGATGTAACCCCGAAAATGAAGGGCAGTAGGGCAGTAGGGCAGTAGGGCAGTAGGGCAGTAGGGCAGTAGGGCAGTAGGGCAGTAGGTGCTTTCTTCCCCTACTGCCTTATTGCCGTACTGCCTTACTCCCCTGCTGCCAGCTGGTCCGTGATCTCGAAGCGTTCGGATGGGCCGATGCGGATCATGTTGAGGTTGCCCTCGCGGGTAAAGCGGAATTCGTCCGGCGAGTCGGAGCCGGCGGGCTTGCCGTCATGGAAATTGATGACGCGCGTGCCGCCGTCCGGCCAGGTCACCGCCACGGTGCTGTCGCCGCCTGTGCGCGCCACTTCTATCTCGCAACGGGTCATCGGTTGGCCGACATGGCGAGCGCAGGGGATGCCGGCGTTGGGGGCTTCGGACGGGGCGTTCGTCGCTGCCGCGAAGGCAAGACCATAGGCGTCCTGCATGGCGGTCCTGCCGATCTCGGCGGCGGAAGGCGGGTCGGCCGGCTCGCCTCCGCCCAAGCGCGCCGCTATGTCGGGCTGCGGCTCGTCGGGACGCGATTGAGGCGCGGCAGAAGCGGCGGCCGGCGCGGCGGCGTCTTCAGGGGGAGACGCCGGGTTGTTGGGGCTGAGATAGCGTGCGGGCGCCCAGCCGGTTATGTGGGCGTCCTGCGTGTCCTCGACTTTGCACCAAGGATAATTGTTGACGGTCTTGCAGCCGTAATTCTTGACGGCCGAGCCGTTGGGCAGGCGCGCTTCGATCTTTCCGCCTGACGAAGCGGTAGCGCGAATATTGAGCAGATCGTCCGGCGCGAGACCACCGATGATCGAGATGATTGTGCCTGGCGCATCCTGAGCCAAGGCCGGGAGAGCGGCCAGGCACAAAGGAGCGGCGATCAGCAGCGACGATCGGAGCGTGACTTTGCGCTTCATCCCTCGGCCATAAGCAATGCACTTCAATCGTGGCGCTCAATCCTGGATACGAGCTGCGCTCAATCCTTCATAAAACCGGTCCGCAGCGCATGCGCCCATTCCGGCCTTCCCGCTTGTTCGGCCTGCTTTGCGGCGGCTTCATGGTCGTAGTCGACGGCGATGCTCTCGAAGCGGCTGGGACTGCCGTCCTTGCCGAGCTCGACGATACCATAGCGGGCGTGCGGTGAGCCTTGCTCCGAGACATGCGCCGGCGGCGTGTCGTCGTCATAGGCCGGGCAGCCGACGCTGCCGGGATTGAAGATGACCGGACCGCCGGGAATTTGGATCAGCTCGTTGCGGTGGCTGTGGCCACACAGCACCAGGCGACAGGCCGGATCGAGCGGGTTCAGCCGGCGCCTGATCGCGGCCAGCGGGGCGCGCACCAGCTGGCCATCGACAATGGCGTCGGCGAGATATTTCTCGTCATGGTCCGGCCGGGCGTGGAAGGCGGTGACACCGGGCGCGATCTCCAATGTCAGCGGCAAGGCCAGTAGCGCCTGGCGCTGCGCCGGAGTCAGCCGTTCCTGGGCATAGCGATCGGAGGGCCACATGGTTTCGTCGGCCGTGTCCTGCGCGACGCGGCGGTCGTGGTTGCCGCGTACCGTTGGCAGGTTCAGCGCCTGCAACCGTTCCATCGTCTCGCGCGGCCAGAGCGGGCCGGAGACGCAGTCGCCGAGATCGACGATGATGTCGGCGCCGCCGCGCCGGTCCAGATCGTCGAGCACGGCATCCAATGCCAGGAGGTTGCCATGGATGTCAGCGATAACAGCGATGCGCATGCGGTTCAGGCCGAAACCTCGACTTCGGCGGTGCCGACCGCCGGCAGATCCTTGTCGCCGTCAGCCGCGGCGATCACGCTGTCGAGCAGGCCGGGGAAACGCTTGTCGAGGTCGTCGCGGCGCAGCGTGATCAGCCGGCTGGTGCCGACCGCTTCGCTGCGCGTGACACCCGCCTCGCGCAGCTTGGCGAGGTGGTAGCTGAGATTGGTCTTGGAGGCGAGGTCGAGAAACTTGCTGCAGTTCATCGGCACGCCTTCCTTGCGAGCCAGATAGCGCACGATGGAAAGCCGGGTCGGGTCGCCGAGCACGGCAAGCACGATCGGCAGGCTGATCTGGTCGGCGGTTGGATGGGGCAGGCTCATGACCCAGAATTAAGCACAAACGGCACGAACTTCAACGCGGCTCCTCTTTCTGCCGACCGACATAGGCTCTTCTTTCGGCCGCGTCCTGTCACAGGGCTGTCAGCAGGGTTCAGCTATTTTCTCCCGGCTCGGTTGACATTATGCCCTGTTATGTCCAATTGTTCAATAACTTTTGAACTAAGGACAAATCCCATGGACAAGCG
>NZ_RZRY01000263.1:0-8203 GCF_003998035.1 Mesorhizobium sp. M2A.F.Ca.ET.039.01.1.1
TTCGGCTCGCTGGCGCAGGGCTACGGCGCTCCGCCCGCCGTCGCCAACGCCTACAAGGACGTCGTGTCGAAATTCGTCCATGGTCAGATCAAGAGCTCCGACGAGGCCGTGACCGAGCTGGTCAAGGCGATCGACGACGCCAAGTAAGGATCGCTTGAACTCAGGTCTCCCCCGCTTCGGCGGGGGAGGTCTCCTGTCGACAAAAGGTGTGGGACAACCCTGGTGCGTTTTCGCGCCGGGCGGTTTCCGACCAACCGGAACTGGACAAGCCGATGAGCACAGTTGCCGAAACCCAGATCAAGCTGACACCGGAGCACGACGCCCGTCCCGGCGCGTCGGTACGGTCGCGGCTGCAGGATTTGTTGCCGAAGATCGTTCTGGCGCCGAGCTTCGCGGCGACGATCGTCTTCGTCTACGGCTTCATCCTGTGGACGATCTATCTGTCCTTCACCAATTCCAAGACTTTCCCGTCCTACGCCATCACCGGTCCCCGCGCCTATCAGCGGCTGTGGCGCTGGACCTTCGAGAGCGATCCGCCGTCGAGCTGGTACACCTCGATCACCAATATGGGCATTTTCGGCTTCCTCTATATCCTGATCTGCCTGGCGCTCGGCCTGTTCCTGGCCATCCTTCTCGACCAGAAGATCCGCGGCGAAGGCATGCTGCGGCCGATCTATCTCTACCCCATGGCGCTCTCCTTCATCGTCACCGGCGTCGCCTGGAAATGGTTCCTCGATCCCGGCCTCGGGCTGGAGCAGACGCTGCACCAATGGGGCTGGACGAGCTTCCATTTCGACTGGATCAAGAACAAGGATTTCGTCATCTACACGGTCGTCATCGCCGGCGTCTGGCAGGCTTCCGGCTTCATCATGGCGATGTTCCTGGCTGGCCTGCGCGGCATCGACGGCGAGATCATGAAGGCGGCGCAGATCGACGGCGCATCCACCTTCCAGCTTTACCGCCGCATCGTCATTCCGCTGCTGCGGCCGGTGTTCCTGTCGGCCTTCATCGTGCTCGCGCATCTGGCCATCAAGTCCTATGACTTGGTCGTCGCGCTGACCAGCGGCGGCCCCGGCGGCTCGGCCTGGCTGCCGTCCAATTTCATGTATGAGTTCACCTTCAAGCGCAACGAGATGGCGGTCGGGTCGGCCAGCGCCGTGATCATGCTGATGACCATCACGGCCATCATTGTTCCGTATCTCTATTCCGAGCTCAGGGAGAAGTCGCGATGAGCGCCGTCACTTCACCCGCCCGCCAGGCTTCGAGCGGCCTGAGCAGCAAGGCGATCAATCGCATCGTCATCTACGGCCTGCTGGCCCTGTTCGCGATCTTCTACCTGATGCCGCTCTTCGTCATGCTGGTGACCTCGTTCAAGACCATGGACGAGATCCAGAACGGCAACATGCTATCGCTGCCGCATGCGCCGACTTTCGCACCATGGATAAAGGCGTGGAGTGAAGTTTGCTCGGGTCTGACCTGCGTCGGCATGAAAGGCTATTTCTGGAACTCCATCAAGATGGTCGTGCCGGCAGTGCTGATCTCGACGCTGCTTGGCGCGCTGAATGGCTATGTGTTGACCAAATGGCGCTTCCGCGGCCACACGCTGGTCTTCGCAATGATGCTGTTTGCTTGTTTCATCCCGTTCCAGTCGGTGCTATTGCCGATGGCGACGATCCTCGGCAGCCTCGGACGCTTCGGCGTCACGCTGCAGAACGCGACAGGGTTCAATTTCGGCCTCGGCAATTCGACGGTGAACCTGGTCTTCGTCCACGTCGTCTATGGACTGGGCTTCACCACGCTCTTCTTCCGCAACTATTACGAGGCCTTCCCGACCGAGTTGATCAAGGCGGCGCAGGTCGACGGCGCCTCCTTCTTCCAGATCTTCCGGCGCATCATGCTGCCCAATTCGCTGCCGATCATCGTTGTGACGGTGATCTACCAGTTCACCAACATCTGGAATGACTTCCTGTTCGCTTCCGCCTATGCCGGCTCCGGCGACGTGATGCCGATGACTGTGGCGTTGAACAATGTCGTCAACACCTCGACCGGCGTCGTCGAATACAATGTCAACATGGCGGCGGCGATGATCGCCGCGCTCCCCACCCTGATCGTCTATGTCGTCGCCGGCCGCTATTTCGTGCGCGGGCTGATGGCCGGCGCGGTCAAGGGCTGACCCCATTCGGAAGGAACGACCATGGCTTTTCTGGAAATTGATGGGCTGAAGAAGCGCTTCGGGAGCGTCGAGATCCTGAAGGGCATCAATGTCGAGCTCGAAAAGGGCGGCTTCCTGGTGCTGGTCGGCCCGTCCGGCTGCGGCAAATCCACGCTGCTCAACACCATCGCCGGTCTGGAGCAGATCACCGAGGGCGAGATCCGCGTCGATGGCCGCGCCATCAACGATCTGCACCCTTCGAAGCGCGACATCGCCATGGTGTTCCAGAGCTACGCGCTCTACCCCAACATGACGGTTGCCGGAAACATCGCCTTCGGCATGGAGATGCGCGGCGTGCCGGCGGCGGAGCGCCAGGCGGCGATCGACAAGGTCGCCAAGATCCTGCAGATCGGCCACCTGCTCAACCGCAAGCCCAGCCAGCTTTCCGGCGGCCAGCGCCAGCGCGTCGCCATGGGCCGGGCGCTGGTGCGCGACCCGAAACTCTTCCTGTTCGACGAGCCGCTCTCCAACCTCGACGCCAAGCTGCGTGTCGACATGCGCATCGAGATCAAGCGCCTGCATGCCACCACCGGCACGACCATTGTCTATGTCACGCACGACCAGATCGAGGCGATGACCTTGGCGACCAAGATCGCGGTGATGCGCGACGGCGAGGTGCAGCAATTCGGCACGCCGGCCGAGATCTACAACAACCCGACCAACATCTTCGTCGCCGACTTCATGGGCTCGCCGGCGATGAACCTGATCCCGGCCAAGATCGACGGCAATGGCGCCGGCCTTTCGGTGGTGCTGGACCGCGAGTCGCGCCAGCCGATCGTGCTGCCGATGCCCGGCGCGCCCGCCGGTCTGTCGGCCTTCAAGGACAAGCAGGTCATCTTCGGTGTCCGTCCCGAAGCGCTGACCGATCCGGAAGGCGCGGAACGCAACGGGTCCGCCATCGCCACCGCCGACTGCCATATCGAGGTGGTGGAGCCGGCCGGCTCCGACACCTTCGCCGTCACCAATCTCGGCGGCAAGGGCGTGGTGGCGCGGCTGAGAGCCGATGCCAGGATCCAGCCCGGCACCAGCACGCCCTTGGCCTTCAACCTCAGCAAGGCGGTGTTCTTCGACCCGGCGACCGAGAAGCGCATACTTTAAAAGCTATGACAAACGCGGATATCGTCATCATCGGCTCCGGCATCGGCGGCGCCACGATCGCCTCCGGCTTGGCCGGCAGCGGTGCCTCGATCCTCATCCTGGAGCGCGGCGAGCCGCTGCCCGCGACACCGCATGCGCGCTCGACGCGATCGATTTTCCTGGACGAGCACTACCGGCCGAAGGAGATGTGGCGCGAGGCCGGAGGCGCGCCCTTCAACCCCGGCAATTACTACTATGTCGGCGGCAATTCGAAGTTCTTCGGCGCCGTCCTGATCCGCTACCGCAAGGAGGATTTCTCCGAGCTCGAGCATTTCGGCGGCGTCTCGCCGGCCTGGCCGTTTTCCTATGACGAGTTCGAGCCCTGGTATTCGAAGGCCGAGCAGCTCTTTCGCGTGCGCGGCGCGCTCGGCGAAGACCCGACCGAGCCGTTCCATTCAATCCCCTATCCCTTCAAGCCGGTGCCGGACGAGCCGCCGATCGCCCGCGCCCGCGCCGAGTTGAAAGGTCTCGGTCTGCATCCGGCATCGCTGCCGCTCGGCGTCGACATCGAGACCTGGCTGAAGGAAGGCAAGACCGGCTGGGACGCCTTCCCCAACACCGGCCAGGGCAAGATCGACGCGCAGACCGGCCCGCTGGCCGAGGCGCTGACGGATCCGAACATCCGCCTGGAAACCGGCGCCCATGTCGACTGGCTCGAAACCGCGCCGGACGGCAAGACGATCACCGCCATCCACTATACCCAGAACGGCGCGCAAAAGACGCTGTCGCCGAAGCTCGTCATCCTCTCCGCCGGCGCGATCAACTCGGCCGCCATCCTGCTGCGCTCGCCCTCGGCGAAAGGCAAAGGCCTCGCCAACAGCTCCGACCAGGTCGGACGCAATTTCATGAACCACAATTCGAGCGCCATGCTGGCGATCGATCCGCGCCGCCGCAACAATAGCGTCTACCAGAAGACGCTGATGCTCAACGACTACTATCTGTCGGACGGCAAGGGCGGCAAGCCGCTCGGCAATGTGCAACTGCTCGGCAAGATCGACGGCAACATGCTCAAGGCCAATGTGAAGACGATGCCGAAATTCGTGCTCGACTTCATGGCCGGCCACGCCGTCGACTGGTACCTGATGTGCGAGGACCTGCCCGATCCCGAAAGCCGCATCATGGTCGACGGCAAGGAGATCGTCATGCAGTGGCGGCGCTCCAACATGCAGTCGCTGGAAGGCCTGACCAAGGTGATGCGCGAGAACCTGCGCGCCTGCGGCTATCCAATCGTGCTGTCGCGCCCCTTCGACAAGCGCACGCCCTCGCACCAATGCGGCACGGTGAAGATGGGCAACGACCCGGCCACCTCGCCGCTCGACCCCTTCTGCCGCGCCTGGGATCACCGGAACCTGTTCATCGTCGACGGCGGGTTCCTGCCGACCTCCGCCGCGGTCAATCCGGCGCTGTCGATCGCGGCGCAGGCGCTGCGGGTTGCTGATTACCTTCGAAAGACGGAGCTTGCGGCATGACTCGCCCGGCAGCCATCGTCACCGGCGGCGCGCGCGGCATAGGGCTCGCCTGCGCCGAGGCATTGGCGGATGCCGGCTTCGACATTCTGGTGGCCGACCTTGCCGAGAGACCTGCCGACGGCCTTGCCGACACGATCGTGGGGCGGGGCGCGAATTTCACTTACGCCCAATGCGACATCGCGGATCTCGCCGGCCATTCGAAACTGGTCGAGGCAGCCATGCGCGCCTTCGGTCGCATCGATTGCCTGGTCAACAATGCCGGCATCGGCGCCGTTGTCCGCGGCGACCTGCTGGAGCTTAAGCCGGAGAATTTCGACCGCGCGCTGAATATCAATCTGCGCGGCACGGTGTTCCTCAGCCAGGCCATCGCCAAGGCTATGCTGGCGGCATCTGCCGGCTCAGCCAGATCGATCATCACCATCACTTCAGTCAGCGCCAACATGGCTTCGCCGGAACGAGCCGACTACTGCATTTCCAAAGCCGGCCTTTCAATGTGGGTGAAGAATCTGGCGCTGCGGCTCGCGCCCGAGAACATCGGCGTGTTCGAGGTACGGCCGGGCATCATCCGCACCGATATGACCGCTGGCGTCTCCGCCAAATATGACGCGCTGATCGAGGACGGCCTGGTGCCGGCAAAACGCTGGGGCGAAGCCGCCGACATCGGCGCCGTGGTTGCGGCGCTCGCCTCCGGCAAATTCGGCTTTTCGACCGGATCGGTCATCGATGTCGACGGCGCGCTCTCGGTGCCACGCTTGTGAGGAACAATGGCTGACTACATCATTGTTGGCGCCGGCCCGGCCGGCTGCGTTCTCGCCAACCGGCTGAGCGAGGATCCGGGCAATTCCGTCCTGCTCCTGGAAGCCGGCGGCAAGGATTGGCATCCGCTGATCCACATGCCGGCCGGCTTCGCCAAGATGACAAAGGGCATCGCCTCCTGGGGCTGGTCGACCGTGCCGCAGAGAAACATGAAGGACCGCGTCTTCTGGTACACGCAGGCCAAGGTCGTCGGCGGCGGCTCGTCGATCAACGCCCAGATCTACACGCGCGGCAATGCCCGCGACTACGACGCTTGGGAGAAGGAAGAGGGGGTCGCCGGCTGGGGCTATCGCGACGTGCTGCCCTATTTCAAGCGCGCCGAGAACAACCAGCGCTTCGCCAACGATTTCCATGGCGACCAGGGTCCGCTCGGCGTCTCCAATCCGATCTCGCCGCTGCCGATCTGCGAGGCCTATTTCCGCGCCGGACAGGAAATGGGCATACCCTTCAACCCGGACTTCAATGGCGCTGCCCAAGAAGGCGTCGGTTACTACCAGCTGACCCAAAAGAACGCGCGGCGCTCGTCCGCCTCCGTCGCCTATCTGAAGCCGATCCGCGCCCGCAAGAATTTGACGGTGCGGACGGACGTTCTCGTCACCCGCGTCGTCGTCGAGAAGGGCCGCGCTATCGGAGTCGAGGTCGTCGACAGGCCAGGTGGCGAAAAGACCATCCTGCGCGCCGAACGCGAGGTGATCGTCTCGTCAGGCGCGATCGGCTCGCCCAAGCTCCTGATGCAGTCGGGCATCGGCCCGGCCGATCATCTGAAATCGGTCGGCGTCACGCCGGTGCATGACCTGCCAGGCGTCGGCTCCAACATGCAAGATCATCTCGATCTCTTCGTCATCGCCGAATGCACCGGCGACCACACCTATGACAATTACGCGAAGCTGCACCGCACCCTATGGGCCGGGCTGCAGTACCTCTTACTCAAGAAGGGTCCCGTTGCCTCGAGCCTGTTCGAGACCGGCGGCTTCTGGTACGCCGACCCGACGGCCGCCTCGCCCGACATCCAGTTCCATCTCGGTCTCGGCTCCGGCATCGAGGCCGGCGTCGAGAAGCTGAAGAACCCGGGCGTGACGCTGAACTCCGCCTTCCTGCGTCCCCGCTCGCGCGGCACGGTGCGGCTGAAGAGCGCCGACCCGGCCGACCACCCGCTGATCGATCCGAACTACTGGTCCGACCCGTATGACCGCGACATGTCGATCAAGGGCCTCAGGCTGGCGCGCGAGATCATGCGGCAGAAGGCGCTGCAGCCCTATGTGTTGCGCGAGGTGCTTCCGGGTCCGAACCTGCAGAGCGACGCCGATCTCTTCGATTATGCCTGCCGCACCTCCAAGACCGATCATCATCCTGTCGGCACCTGCCGCATGGGCCATGACGCGATGGCGGTGGTGACACCCGATCTCAGGCTGCGCGGCATCGAGGGCTTGCGCGTCTGCGATGCGTCGGTGATGCCGCGAGTCCCCTCTTCCAACACCAATGCGCCGACCATCATGATCGGCGAAAAGGGTGCCGACCTCATCCTAGGCCGCGAGCCGTTGCCGCCGGCCGTGTTCAAGGGCAATCAGGCGGCTTGAGGCATCAACGATGATCCGCCACTGCGTCTTTGTCCGCTTTCGCGATGACGTTCCTGAAACCGAACGCGCGGCGATCCATGCCGACCTCGAAGCGCTGCGCGCCGTCATCGACGGCATGGGCAAGGTGCATTTCAGCGCCAATGTCAGTCCCGAGCCTTTCGCGCGCGGTCTAACGCACGGTTTCACCATCGACTTTCGCGATGCCGTCGCCCGTGACGCCTATCTCGTGCACGAGGCGCATCAGCGCGCCGGCGCGCGCCTTGTCGCCGCGCTTGAACACGGCACCGAGGGGCTGATGGTCATCGATCTCGAGGTGACGCAAATGTGACCGCTCGCCGGCTTAAAACCGGCAGCTGTCCCGTTCTCCTTTGCCCGCCGTGGAACATATCGCTCCTTTTGGGGACACAAAAGGAGGACCGCCTTGAACCTCACCAGCGAGCGCGGCCAGGTGATGACCGTGTTCGGGTGAATGGCAATCAACCCATTCTCAGCGCGACGACACCGGCGACGATGCCGAGCGCGGCCGTGGCGCGCCAGGCGGTCATCTTCTCGCCCAGCGCCAGCACCGAGATCAGCATGGCGAACAGGATCGAGGTTTCACGCAGCGACGCAACTGACGCGATCGGCGCTTTGGTCATCGCCCACATGACGATCCAGTAGGCCGCGCCGCTGAGCACGCCGGTGAACAGCCCAGCCTTCCAGTCGCGGGCCAGCACCGGAAGCGATTGCGATCCGCGAAAGACGATGCACAGCACCAGCGCCCACGTCGCATCGCAGACGAACAGCCAGGCGGCGTAGCTCGTCGCGGTCGCCGCCAGCCGCGCGCCGCTGCCGTCGGAAAGCGTGTAGCTGGCGATGAAGATCGATGTGCCAAGCGCGAAGCCGACGGCGCGCAGATTGAGCCTTTCCAGATGCGCGCCGCCGCGAAACGACATGACCAGCGTGCCGATCGACAACAGCACGATGCCGAGGATGGCAAGCGGCGCAGGCAC
>NZ_RZRY01000264.1:0-8125 GCF_003998035.1 Mesorhizobium sp. M2A.F.Ca.ET.039.01.1.1
AGCGATAGGTGCGCGCCACCTCGAAGGTTCGCGCCGTGCGCGGCGCAAAATCCTCGATCAGGCAGATTTTTGCGGTGGTGCCGCCCATGTCGTAGGAGACGACCTTTTCCAGGCCGAAGCGACGGGCGATATCGGCGGCGAAAATCGCGCCACCCGCCGGGCCGGACTCGACCAGCCGTACCGGGAATTCCGAAGCGGTCTCCACCGAGATCAGGCCGCCGCCCGAATGGATCATGAAGACGGGGCACTCGGCGCCCATGTCTTTCAGCCGTGTCTGCAGGCGCGCGAGATAGTCGGCCATCTGCGGCCGCACATAGGCGTTGGCTGAGACCGTGTTGAAACGCTCGAACTCGCGCATCTGCGGCGAGACTTCGGCGCTGATCGAAATCGGAATAGTCAGCTTCCTGGAGAGGATCTCGCGCGCCCGGCGCTCGTGGTCCGGATTGGCGTAGGCATGGATGAAACCGATCGCCACCGAGCCGAAATTGCCGGCCGCGATCCGGTCGGCGATCGATTCGAGGGTGGCTTCGTCGAGCGGCTGCAGTTCCTGGCCCTCGGCGCCGATGCGGCCCTTGACGGTAAAGCGGTGCTCGCGCGGGATCAGCGGCGTCGGCAGTTGCAGGTTGAGATCATATTGCTCGAAGCGGTTTTCCGTCCGCATCTCGATCACATCGCGAAAACCTTCGGTCGTGACCAGAGCGGTTTTCGCCCCGCGTCGCTCGATCAGCGCGTTGGTGGCAAGCGTGGTGCCGTGGATGATGATGCCGATCTCGGCCGCCGAAATGCCGGCATCGCGGATGACCATGTCGATGCCGTCAAGTATCGCCTGCTCGGGCGCCGCATAATTGGTCAGCACCTTGGTTGAAAACATCTCTCCCCTGACATCGAGCGCGATGTCGGTGAAAGTGCCGCCAATGTCCGCGCCAAGGCGGATGTCGTCTGCTCGGGAGGTCATGCCATGGCCTCAGGGAAGAGAATGCTGCGTCACACACTTAGCGGCAAGCGAACCGGGCTTGCCTTTCGGCTTATACCTGAACTCCAGCGGGCCGATGCGAAATCAAGAAATGCAGCTCATTCGAAAGTTCTTCTTTCCTGTCTCCCGCGCCGGAACGTTGGTCTCGCGGCACTTGTCAGTCCGAAAGCGGAGTCGGTTTCGGCAGGGAAACCTTGAGGTCGCTGCGCCAGTCTTGCTGGGCCAGCCATCGATGAAGCGCGGCCACGGGCTTGACGCGCAGATGCCCGCGCGGAACGACGAGATAGAACCCGGGAACTTCTTCCGGCCGCATATCGGCAATGGCCTCGCGGCCGATCGGCGCGACCAGCGCGCCGGAGCGGAAGTCCTCCTCGGCGTCGATCACGGAGACCAGGCCCACACCGATGCCTTGCAGGGTCGCCCGGCGCATCGTCGCCGCATCGTCGAAGCTGACGCTGCGGTCGCCGTCGGTCAGCGCCACGCCCAGGTGCCGCAATATGTCCGGCCACAGTCGCTTCGACTTGACCGTGTCGAGCAACGTGAACTTCGTCAGGTCCTGCGGCGACTTGATCTTCTCGCCGATCGCCGGCGTGCAGCAGATGATCTTCGGGTCCGGCACCAGGAGCGTCACCTCATAGTCCGGCCAGTTGCCGTAGCCCCACTGCACCGCCATGTCGATGTCGTCGCGACCGAAGTCGGGCAGGTCGACCATCGTCGTCAGGCGCAGGTCGGCGCCAGGCAGTATCTCGCGGAACAGCGACAGCCTCGGCAGCAGGTAGTGCGTGGCGAAGTATGGACTGGCGTTGAGGTTGATGCGGTCCCGGTGGTTCGACTTGGTGACGCGACGAACGCCTTCGGAAAACTCCTCGAAGCCGGCCTTCACGTAATGCGAAAGAAGGATCGCCGACTCGGTCAGTTCGATCGAGCGGCCCTTGCGCTCGAACAGCGTCACCTCCAGCGTGTCTTCCAACAGCTTGATCTGCTGGCCGACGGCCTGCGGCGTGACCAGAAGCTCGTCGGCAGCCTGCCTAAAGCTCTTGTGCTGCGCGACGGCGTGGAAGACGCGAAGCGCATTGAGCGAAGGAAGGCGAAGCTTGCCGCTCATCGTAAGTCCGCCTCCTTCCGTTCGAGACCCGTATCATGCACCGCCGAACCTCAACAGCCGCTGGCTATCGAAATGATTCTAAGCGTAGATGTAACCACCTGAAACAATGACGTTTTCGCCGGTCATGTAGGTGTTCTTCGGACCTCCGGTCATCAACACCCATTCGGCAATCTCGGTCGGCTCGGCGCCGCGCCCGAGCGGGCTTGCCTTGGCCAGTTCTTCCAGGAAGCCGAGGGCCTTCGCCTTCTCGGTGGCCATGCCGGCCGGCGCCACGGAGTTCACCAGGATGCCGTCCTTGGCGACGTGATGGGCAAAGGAGCGCGTCAGGCTGACGACGGCTGCCTTGGTCGCCGCATAATGGGCGTTCTGGGGATGCGCCTTGAAGGCGTCAACCGAGGTCAGATTGACGATGCGGCCGCGCACCTCGGCTTTCGGCTCCTGCGTCTGCATGTGGCGAACCGCTGCCACCATCATGTGGTAGGTGCCCTTGATGTTGATGCCGTTGGAGGCGTCCCAATCGGCGTCGGTGATCTCGAGCAGCGGGCGGCGCGGATAGATCGCGGCGCAGTTGATCAGCGTGTCGACGCGACCGAGCTTGGCCACGATGGCATCGAAGGCGGCATGGCATCGCGGGCCGATCTGGATGTCGCACGTCGCGGTGGCGACAGGCAGGCCCTTGGCCCTTGCCGGATCGAGCGCGCTCTCCGCCGCTTCCTGGTTGATGTCGATGATGCCGATCTTGGCCGCCCCGGCCTCGACAGCCATCTTGACCAGGAGGGCGCCGAGGCCGGCGCCGCCGCCAACGATCAGAACGGAAAGATCCTTCATTCCACTATCCCTTACTTGGTGCCGCTCGGCGAGGTCGGCCATGTCGGCATAATGTCGAAACGGGTGACGTCGGCCCATGCCGGCAGCGCGAGCACGGCGACGACCATCCTGGCCACGTCATCGGGCTGCACCACCTTGCTGGCGTACATGGCGGCGCGCGCCTTGGCGTCGAGGATATCCTGGTAGAGCTGCGTCTCGACGCGGCCGGCGACGATCTCGGTGACGCGTATGCCGGAGGGCGACAGGTCGGCGCGCAGCGCACCGGCAAAGCCGGAGATCGCCGCCTTGGTGGCTGCGTAGACGGCGATGTTGGAAAATGCCGTGTGGCCGGCGACGGAGCCGGTGAACAGGATATGGCCCGACTGCCGCTCGCGCATCTGCGGCACGACGAGGCGGGTGAGCAGGATAGCGGCGCTGAGGTTCACCTCCAGCGTTGCGTCGATGTCGGCGATCTTCATGTCCGCGAAATTGCCGAGCGGCGGCATGATGCCGGCATTGTTGATCAGCACATCGATGGTGAGATCCGCCAGCACCGATTCCAGCGCCTCGCGGTCGGTGACGTCGACGGCAATCGGCACGATGCCCGGCCGCTCGGCCTGCAGTTCTTTCAGCGCCGCCTTGCTGCGGCCGACCGCGTAGACCTCATAGCCGGCATCGCTCAAGGCGATCGCGATCGCGCGTCCTATCCCGCTCGTCGCCCCGGTGATGAAGGCTGTCGTCACTTGGGCTTCCCCATTTGCGGCTTCCCATTTGCCTGGATTTCAGTCTGCGGCGCGGGCCAGCGCCGCGAAACCAAGAAAACCAGCAAAAAGGAAAGATGAACTTTCGAAAGCTGGTGTGGCGTTTGAACGTTCCACGCCAGCTGCGCCATTTTCAACGCCGTAAAGCAAAGAAATACAATGCTTTCGGCGTGCCGGAGAGGAGCTCCTGCCGGCCGATCGAACAAAAACATAGCTTTCCCACCCGCGTGGTGGACCCGCCGACAGCGGTCTTTCATCTTGTGAAGGCGAGGTCGCCCGGTCTCAGGTCCGCTCAGGCCGCGTAACGTGCCATTGCGGGCTGCCTCGACCACTGGGCGTACCAAGTGTCGAAGAGCTTGAGCTGTGCTTCGGCAAAGCCGCGCTGGCTGTCGGTCAGCGCATCGGTCTCGTTGAAGTGCAGCCTGTATTCGGGATTACCCTTCAGCACCATCATGTGCTTGAAATAAAGCACCAAGTCCGGGCCTTCGTCGAACGAAGACAGCACGGCGAGCGCGGCATCGAGCTCCTGCGCAAGCCGGCGCGCTTCGGCGTCGCCCTTCGCCGCGGCCTGGCTGAGGCCCGCCAGATGCAGCACTTCCTTCGGCAGCACGTTGCCGATGCCGGTGATCGCGCCGGAGGCTCCGCAGTTGACGAAACCGTGGAAGACGGCGGTGTCGACGCCGATCATCAGCGCGACCTCATCGTCGCGGCTGGTGATGTTCTCCGCCGCGTAGCGCAGATCCGACGGGCCGCCGAACTCCTTGAAGCCGACAAGGTTCGGATGTTCGGCGCGCAGCGCGAAGAAGAGGTCGGCGCGCGTGGCAAAACCGTAATAGGGGCTGTTGTAGATGACCGCCGGCAGGTCGGGGGCGGCTGAGAGGATCGCCTTGAAATGATGGCGCTGCGCGGTGACCGACGGACCGCGCGACAGAACGCGCGGGATCACCATCAGGCCGCGGGCGCCGACCTTCTGCGCATGCGCAGCATGAGCCACGGCGCTGGCCGTGTTGACGGCGCCGGTACCGACGATCACCGGCACGCCGGCCTTCACCAGGCGCTCGACGCCCTGCATGCGCTGCTCGTCGCTCAGCAGCGGCCAGTCGCCCATGGAGCCGCAATAGACGACCGCAGACATGCCGGCAGCGATCAATTCGCGTCCCTTGCGCACCAGGGCGTCGAAGTCGGGAAGCCGGTCATCGGTGCAGGGCGTCATCAGCGCCGGCATGCAGCCGGAAAAAACGTTGGCGGTCATTTGGGATTCTCCTTGAGGCTGGCACGCAGATTGATCAGTTTGTCCCGAAGCAGCACCGCTTGCCAAGCGGATAGTGGCGGCCGACAGGGAGAAACGAACAATGCGTAGCAGGACCAGCATCCGCGTCGTCAGCTGCCATGCCGAGGGTGAGATCGGCGACGTCATCGTCGGCGGCGTGCTGCCGCCGGCAGGCCGCACGATGATGGAAAAGATGATCGCGATGGAGCGCGATCACGATCATATCAGGCGCATGCTGATCTGCGAGCCGCGCGGCAGCGTCGCCCGCCACGTCAATCTCCTGGTGCCCTCGACGCGCGAGGATTGCGCCGCGGGCGCCATCATCATGGAGCCGACCGAATACCCGCCGATGTCGGGCTCCAACACGATCTGCGTCGCCACGGTGCTGCTCGAGACCGGAATGGTGCCGATGCAGGAGCCGGAGACACGCTTCAAGCTCGATATGCCGGGCGGCGTCATCGAGGTCAACGCCGAATGCCGCGACGGCAAATGCCTGTCGATCACCTTCCGCAACGCCCCCGCCTTCGCCGAACGCCTCGACGCGAATATCGAGGTCGAGGGGCTGGGAACGCTGAAGGTGGACATCGCTTACGGCGGCATGTTCTACGCCATCGTCGATGCACCCGCGCTAGGTTTATCGGTTACGCCCGACGAGGCGCGCGAACTGGCCGTGGCCGGCGAGAAGGTTCGCCGCGCCGCGCGCGAGCAGCTCGATGTCGTCCATCCTGAATTCGACAATGTGCGCGGTGTCTCGATCGTGCAGTTCGCCATGCCGTTCCAGGGGCCGGGCAAGGTCACGCGCAACACCTGCATCGTCTCGCCCGGCCGTTCCGACCGCAGCCCGACCGGGACCGGCACCTCGGCCCGCATGGCCGTGCTGCACGCGCGGGGCCAGATGAAGGAAGGGGAGGTGTTGATCCATGAATCGATCATCGGCTCGCGCTTCACCGGCAGAATTGTCGGCTTGACCGAAATCGCCGGACGCAAGGCGATCGTTCCCGAGATCACCGGCCGTGCCTGGATCACCGGCGAGCACAACTACTATCTCGATCCGACAGATCCCTATCCGCAAGGCTATGTGCTGTCGGACACCTGGGGCACCTCGACCTCGGTGACGCAATAGAACTTCTTGCAACGGCGTCGCCTTGGAGCTCGGGCACCCGGAGCCTTTTTGTTCAAACGCAGGGGCATTGCGCTTGCATATGCTCGGCGGACTTGCAGGGAGGCGCCCGCTCTGATTCCCTGCGCTTGGTGGGGATCACCTGATTCGTGTGCTCGTTGCTCCGGTTCCGCATCGTCGTGCGGCGGAGCAGCGGGCGCTTTCGGTAGAAAGATGAAAAAATGACCGCCAAGCCGGAAATCCTGGAGATGAGACCCAAGATTACCGTCGTCGGGGTCGGCGGTGCCGGCGGCAACGCCGTCAACAACATGATCGCCGAAGGTCTGCAGGGCGTCGAGTTCGTCGTCGCCAACACCGACGCCCAGGCGCTCACCATGTCAAAGTCGTCGCGGCTGATCCAATTGGGCGCGCATGTCACCGAGGGCCTGGGCGCCGGGTCCTTGCCCCAGGTCGGAAGTGCGGCCGCGGAGGAATCCATCGATGAGATCATGGATCATCTGGCGGGAACGCATATGTGCTTCATCACCGCCGGCATGGGTGGCGGCACCGGGACGGGTGCCGCGCCCGTGATTGCGCGCGCCGCGCGCGATGCCGGCATTTTGACAGTGGCCGTCGTCACCAAGCCTTTCACGTTCGAAGGCAAGCGCCGGACCCAGGCGGCCGAGGAAGGCATAGAACGCCTGCGCGAAAGCGCCGACACCGTGATCGTCATCCCGAACCAGAACCTGTTTCGGGTCGCCGACGCCAGGACCACCTTCGCCGACGCTTTCGCCATGGCCGATCGCGTCCTCTACGCGGGCGTCGGCTGCATCACGGATCTCATCGTCAAGGAAGGCCTGATCAATCTCGATTTCGCCGACGTGAAATCGGTGATGCGGGACATGGGCCCGGCAATGATGGGAACGGGCGAGGCCTCCGGAGAGGGACGCGCAAGAACGGCAGCCGAGGCGGCGATAGCCAATCCGCTGCTGGACGAAGCCTCCATGACGGGCGCCAGGGGGCTGCTGGTGTCGATCAGCGGCGGTATGGACATGACGCTGTTCGAGGTCGATGAGGCCGCGACGAGGATACGCGAGGAGGTCGACGCCGATGCCGACATCATCGTCGGCGCCATCTTCGACCAGTCCCTGGCCGGGAAGTTCCGTGTGTCGGTCGTCGCGACGGGACTGCGCAAGAGCGCGAGCGTGATGCAGTTCGAGCAGAGGATCGCCTGACCCACCGCGATTCTCGAGCGCGCCGATGGCGCGGCGCAAATAGGCTGATGCCAGCTTCCGACGGCGAATAGATCCCTGGCCGCCAGATTTCGACAGCCTGCGCACTTACACGCGCGCCTCTTCGTCGCTAACTTTCATGCCACGGCATACAGTCGCGGCTGACGGGAGAGGCTCACATGAAAAGCTTCGTCTACAACGCCCAGCCAGCACGCGTCGTCTTCGGATCAGGCACGATCGCAAGGCTCCCGGAGGAGATCGACCGGCTCGGGCTGAAACGTGTGCTGGTCCTGGCCACGCCGCCGCGGGAGGCCGATGCCCGGCGCCATGCCGAGTTCCTCGGCGACAGGGCAGCCGGCGTCTATGCCAAAGCGACGATGCATACGCCGGTGTCCGTCACCGAGGACGCGCTGCGGGTCGCGGCGGAACTCCAGGCCGACGGGCTGGTCGCGGTCGGCGGCGGCTCCACGACGGGTCTCGCGAAGGCGATCGCCTTGCGCACCGACCTGCCGCAGATTGTGATGCCGACGACCTATGCCGGCTCGGAAATGACGCCGATCCTCGGCGAGACGAAAGATGGCGTGAAGGTCACCCAATCGAGCCCGAAGGTGCTGCCGGAAGTGGTGATCTACGACGTCGACCTGACGATGACGCTTCCCGCTTCGTTGTCGGGAACAAGCGGCATGAACGCCATCGCCCATGCGGTCGAGGCGCTCTATGCCAGGGAAAGCAACCCGGTGATAAATCTGATGGCCACCGAAGCCATCGGCGCGTTGGTGAGCGCCTTGCCGGTCATTGCCGGGAACCCGCATGACCGCGACGCGCGTTCCGAGGCGCTTTACGGCGCCTGGCTCTGCGGCATCTGCCTCGGCTCGGTC
>NZ_RZRY01000265.1:0-8065 GCF_003998035.1 Mesorhizobium sp. M2A.F.Ca.ET.039.01.1.1
CCGGGGAGGTGCATGCGCCGACGGCGAGCCAGTTCCATTGGGCGTTCCTGCTGACGGCGGTGATCCCGCTGCTCTCCATCCCGGGATTCTTCTTTCTCCATCCGGAAGATGGCCAGCAGGTCAGCGGCCATCGCCGCAAGGCGGAAGTTCAAGGGTAAGCCCGGCGCATGACTCCGGCGCCAAGCTGTGCTATGCGCCGCGCTTCCTGTCAGGCCGGTGCTGAAATCGGCCGCAAATCGCTTATATTGGCGCCACCATGACCGTTTCGCTTGATCTTACCGCCGAAGGCGCCCGTGACGCCTTGCGCCGCGCAGCCCCGGCCGAAAAGCCGTCCCTGATCGGCCTGACCCGCGCCGAGATCGGCGAGGCGCTCATCAGTGCCGGCATCGTGCCGGAGCGCCAGGCAAAGATGCGCGCCCAGCAGCTCTGGCACTGGATGTATGTGCGCGGCGTATCCGACTTCGCGCATATGTTCAACATCTCCAAGGACCTGCGCGCCGCGCTCGACACGCATTTCACCGTCGCGCGGCCGGAGATCGTCGAGGAGCAGATCTCCTCCGACGGCACGCGCAAATGGCTGTTCCGCTTTCCGCCGCGCGGCGCCGGCCGTCCCGTCGAGATCGAGACCGTCTACATCCCCGAGGAAGGCCGCGGCACGCTCTGCATCTCCTCGCAGGTCGGCTGCACGCTGACCTGCTCCTTCTGCCACACCGGCACGCAGAAGCTGGTGCGCAATTTGACGACGGAAGAGATCCTGGCGCAACTGCTCACCGCGCGCGACCGGCTCGGCGATTTCCCCGACCGCGACACGCCGGACGGCGCCATCGTCCCGGCCGAAGGGCGCAAAGTGTCCAACATCGTCATGATGGGCATGGGCGAGCCGCTCTACAATTTCGAGGCGGTGAAGAAAGCGCTGCTGATCGCCTCCGACGGCGACGGCCTGTCCCTGTCGAAGCGCCGCATCACGCTGTCGACCTCGGGCGTGGTGCCGGAGATCGCCCGCACCGGCGAGGAGATCGGCGTCATGCTGGCGATCTCGCTGCATGCCACCAATGACGACCTGCGCGACCTTCTGGTGCCGATCAACAAGAAATTCCCGCTGAAGGAGCTGATCGCCGCCTGCAAGGCCTATCCCGGCCTCTCCAACGCCAAGCGCATCACCTTCGAATATGTGATGCTGAAGGACGTCAACGATTCCCTCGACGACGCCAAGGCGCTGGTGAAGCTCTTGAAGGGCATTCCCGCCAAGATCAATCTGATCCCGTTCAACCCGTGGCCCGGCACCAACTACCAGTGCTCGGACTGGGAGACGATCGAAAAGTTTGCCGACTACATAAACAATGCCGGCTACCCCTCGCCGATCCGCACGCCGCGCGGCCGCGACATCCTCGCCGCCTGCGGCCAGCTCAAGTCGGAATCGGAGCGGATGCGCAAGGTGGACCGGCTGGCGCTCGAAGCCATGATGATCGCGGGGCACGGCGAGGCGTGAGGCGTATCATCGCCTATCTCGTCCGCTTCGCCGTCATCCTGATCGGCTATATTGTCGGCTCGCTGGCGGCGAGCGCCTTTCTCAACGCGCTCTTCCTCGGCTATTTCGGCTATGCGCTGTAGCCAGGCCACCCGACGATCGCGCCGGCGCTCTATTTTTCGGTGCCGTTCGTGGCGCTGTTCGTCGCCTATTTCGCCTTCATGCCGGCCGCCGTCGTGATCCTGGCGGCCGACGTGCTTGGCCGGCGCGACTGGCTGTTCTACGCGCTGGGCGGCGCGGTCGTCGCCATCGTCTTCCTCGGCTTCGTGCATAATGTGGGCGACGCCAATTTCGATGTCACCGCGACGAATGTCCGCTTGGCCGTGATCGGCTGCGGCATGGTCGGCGGCATCTTCTACTGGCTCTCCGCCGGCCGCTGGGCCGGAAGCTGGCGCCGCCCGCCCCTGGCCGACGCGGACCCTTGAGCTGATGACGAAAAGTTGCAGACTTTTCTGCAGCGGATCATGTCAAAACCCATCGACTTGAAGAGGCTGCCCGAATCGAATTTGGCCCGCCGTGCCGAGACATTCTGGCAAGACCGACAGGAGCAGGGCCATGGCGGAAGGTGAAATGAATGGCGGCTCGGCCGCCGCCGTGGCCGAACGGCTCGATCAACCGGCCGAGCGCAGCCCTTCCGGCCTCGGCGCCGGCCTGCTGTTCATCCTCTCGATTGCCTGCGGCGTAAGCGTTGCCACCATTTACTTTCCCCAGGCGATCACGCTGCTGATCGCGTCCGACCTGCACGTCCCTGCTGACACGGCGGCCTTGGTCGTCACCACCGCCCAGCTTAGCTATGCGCTTGGCCTTCTGCTGCTGGTGCCGTTGGGAGACCGGCTTCCGCATCGTCCGCTTGTCGCAACCCTGTTGACGCTGACGGCCGCAGCACTTCTGATCGCCAGCCAGGCGCCGACGCTGCCGGTGCTGGCAGTCGCAAGCATGGCGACGGGCATCACCACCGTGGTGCCGCAGATCCTGCTGCCGATGGCGGCCGGGCTGATGCCGCCGGAGCGGCGCGGGGCGGTCACCGGCACGCTGCTCAGCGGATTGCTGGCCGGCATTCTTTTGGCCCGCACCTTCGGCGGCTTTCTCGGCGAGCATCTCGGCTGGCGCGGACCGTACCTGGTCGCCGCGGCGGCGCTGTTCGCCTTAGCCGTCCTGCTTGGCCTGGTGCTGCCCAGGACGGCGCCGACATCTTCGCAGCGTTACCCGTCGCTGGTCGCGGCGGCCTTCATCCTCTTTCGCGACGAGCCGGAGCTGCGCCGCTCCTGCCTTTACCAGGCGCTGATGTTCGGCGGCTTCACCGCCGCCTGGACAAGCCTGGCCTTGCTGCTCGGCGGACCGCTGTACCATCTCGGCGGCCAGGCGGTCGGGCTGATCGCGCTGGTCGGCGCGGCCAGCGTGTTCTGCACGCCGGTCGTCGGCCGGCTGATCGACCGCAAGGGTCCCGACGTCGTCAGCCCGCTCGCCTTTTTCACCGGCATCGCGGCGGGGATCGTCCTGCTCGGCGGCGGGCTTGGCGGAGCAACAGGCCTGTTGGCGCTCACGGCGGGCATGCTGCTCCTCGACATCGCCGTGCAGAGTGGTCAGACCGCCAACCAGGCGCGTGTCTTCGCGATCCGGCCCGACGCCCGCAGCAGGCTCAACACGGCCTATATGACCTCAGTTTTCCTCGGCGGCAGCGCCGGCTCTTGGATCGGCGTCAAGATCTACGGCCATTGGGGATGGCCTGGCGTCTGCGCGCTCATCGCCGCCGCGGCGATCATCGCTCTGGCAAGGCATGCGGTGAAGATATATCGCTGAACCCTTGCCGATTGCCGCAAGCGCCGAGCGACAGCTACTTCGCCTGCGCGGTCAGGATCTTGAGCGCGAAGGCCGAAAACACGCAGCCGAAGAGATAATCGACCACGCGGGTGACGCGCGGGCTGGCCTTCATCGCCGCCGAGAACTTTTCCGCCGCCAGCACCATCGGCGCCGTCACCGGGATCGACAGCGCGATGAACATCACGCCGAGGAAGAACAGCTTGCCGGACGCGTTCGGATCATGCGCGGAGACGAATTGCGGCAGGAAGGTCATGAAGAACAGGATGATCTTGGGGTTGAGCAGGTTGACGCCGAGCCCGGCCGCCCAACTGCGGAACAGCGAAACCTGCGGTCCTGTCCGCTTCTCCGGTGAAAAGGCCGAGCCCTTCATCACCGCCTGCCAGGCCAGGAACACCAGATAGCCGGCGCCGAAGATCTTGAGCACGAAGAAGGCCATAGGCGAGGCGACGATCAGCGCCGAGATGCCGACCACCACTAGCGTTGTATGGATCAGCGTGCCGGTGAGCGCGCCAGCCATCGAGGCGAAGCCGGTGGCACGGCCCTGGCTCAGCGTGCGCGAGACGAACAACGTCATGTCAGGCCCCGGCGTGATCGCCAGGATGATGGTGGCAATGGCGAATTGGATGAGCGTCGAAGTCTCGGGAATGAAGGACATTGGTCGCCTCGGGGGTCGCCTCGGGTGGATCGCGCGCCCTATAACGCGGCGCTTTCTGCCACGCCAGCGTCTGTCCTGGCAAACATCTGGCCCAGCCTGTGCCACCGGCAGGCTTCCGTGGTAGTGTCTCAGTTTGAATTTCGGGACCGTCAAAAATCCATAGTCGCTATCGATTGCCTGACTTCAGCCAACTCTGACGCGACTTCTGGATGATCGAATGACAAACCGAGGTAGGTAGCCAAAACGACGTCACTTCCATTCGAGAGATACCAAACTCCGAGTGTCTCACTGAGGTCGTGGGACACGCACCCGACAGAAAATACCTTGCCCATGTTTGTAACCGGATCGTCAAACGCTCGGGGCTGCTTTCTGCAAAATTCAGCGAGCATGCTTCGCAGTGCAACTATGCTTACTCGCGGATGTTTGCCTCCAGCATAGCGGGCAATCGTGAACTGAAACGCTCCAACTCCGGAGGGAAGGGCAAGGGTTGGAACACCCTCGGGTACGTTATCTGTTCTGTCGGCCCAATCCGAAGGTAGATCAAAATGCAATCCATAGAACTCTATGCGCATGTCACCCTTTTCTCGTAGGGGCCGCGCTTGCCGTCATCCAGCGTGTCGTCGGCTTCCTCGCCAGTCGCAATACGCATGACGTGGACGGCGTCGCCGATCACGTCGCCGGGGCGCTTCTGGCCTCCGGTCGGCTTTAGCTCGGATACTCCAACACGATGACGTAGCCGGATGGCTGGGTTATCGGACCGATGTCGGTGGGTACATCCCGCTCCGGTTGCCAGATCACGTTGATGATCCGGCTTCCCTCTTCGCCTAGGCTGTGGAGAAGCGTCTTCAGACGGTCCACATCGTCCGGGCATGTTTCGACTGCGTATGACATGAAAGCTCCCGCGCTTTGCGGTAAGCATATAGGAGTTCGGCGCATGGCGCGACAGTCGGACGGCTGCGATCCGTAGCCGCTCATATTTCAAACTGAGACACTACCGCATCCTTCGTCTCTTGCGCCGCCTGGAAACCCCATGATACCTCGCCCCCGAAGCTTTTTCCTGCGGAACCGCCAAAAATGTCCAAGTTCAAAAACGTCAAGAAAGTCGTGCTCGCCTATTCCGGTGGCCTCGACACCTCCATCATCCTGAAGTGGCTGCAGACCGAGCTCGGCGCCGAAGTCGTCACCTTCACCGCCGATCTCGGCCAGGGCGGCGAGCTGAAGCCGGCGCGCCGCAAGGCCGAGATGATGGGCATCAAGGACATCCGCATCGTCGACGTGCGCGAGGAGTTCGTCGCCGACTTCGTCTTCCCGATGTTCCGCGCCAACGCCGTCTATGAGGGCACCTATCTGCTCGGCACCTCGATCGCCCGGCCGCTGATCACCAAGCATCTGGTCGAGATCGCCCAGGAGACCGGCGCCGACGCGATTGCCCATGGCGCCACCGGCAAGGGCAACGATCAGGTCCGCTTCGAATTGTCGGCTTTTGCGCTGAACCCGGAGATCAAGGTCATCGCGCCCTGGCGCGAATGGTCGTTCAAGTCGCGCACCGACCTTCTGAACTTCGCCGAACAGCATCAGATCCCGGTGCCGAAGGACAAGCGCGGCGAAGCCCCTTTCTCGGTCGACGCCAACCTTTTGCACTCCTCCTCCGAGGGCAAGGTGCTGGAGGACCCGTGGAGCGAGCCGCCGGAATTTGTCCACCAGCGCACCGTCTCGCCGATGGACGCGCCCGATGCCGTCACCGAGATCGAGATCGAATTCCTCAAGGGCGATCCGGTCGCGCTCAACGGCAAGAAGCTGTCGCCGGCAACCATGCTGGCGGCGCTGAACGACCTCGGCCGCGACAACGGCATCGGCCGGCTCGACCTCGTCGAGAACCGTTTCGTTGGCATGAAGTCGCGCGGCGTCTACGAGACCCCCGGCGGCACCATCCTGATCGCTGCTCACCGGGCGATCGAATCGATCACGCTCGACCGGGGCGCTGCCCACCTCAAGGACGAGTTCATGCCGCGCTATGCCGAGCTCATCTACAACGGCTTCTGGTTCTCGCCCGAGCGCGACATGCTGCAGGCGATGATCGACAAGAGCCAGGAGGATGTCGAAGGCACGGTGCGGCTGAAGCTCTACAAGGGCAATGTCATCGTCACCGGCCGCAAGTCGAAAAAGACACTCTATTCCGATGCGCTGGTCACCTTCGAAGACGACCGTGGCGCCTACGACCAGAAGGACGCGGAAGGCTTTATCCGGCTGAACGGGCTTCGGCTGAGGACGCTGGCCGCGAGAAACCGCAAGCACTGATATTTTGCCGATACGGCAGCGATCAGACGACCCGGCGGAAACGCCGGGTTTTTATTTCAAATATCTAATATAGAAAAGTTCAGACCACTTCAGAGAAATTATCATTTGAACCTTTCCGCCGCTCTAACTAAGTTCGCCAGTGGGATGCGGGGAGTTTTCACAGTGAAAATAGTATTTATCTTCTGGCTGCGGCAGCGTTGACGTTGATGACGTGCGGGCCCTCGCAAGCAGGCACGAAGCAGGCGCCTGAGGCTAATTTGGACGGGTGCATCTCCGCTGTCCATTTATGGAGCATCACGTTCAAGCACGAAATCGCCTCGTTCATGGGCGTCTCGCAAGAGCGCATGCCGACCCTGTTCTGCCAGCGCCTTGCCGAAGGGATACGCAGCGGCCGGATCGGCTACTCCGACATAAACAGGGTGCAGCTTGATCAACCGACCGAAATCTGGTTGGTCATCAAGGGCAAGTCAAAGGCGGCGGCTGCGGCCACGCCGGCGCCGCGGAACTCTAGATTCCGTACCTGCTCAAATGTTATCACCGGCTCCTTCGAGGTTTCCGCTTCCGAGAAATGCCCCTTAGGCGGCAGCTACTCGCAAGCTGCCGGAGTCCCGACAGTGATCGAGGGTAAGTCAAAGGTGGCTGCTCCAGCGCCGCGGAACTCCAAGTTCCGTACCTGCAGCGGCACTACCGGTACCTTCCAGATTCCCGTTTCCCGGAAATGTCCATTGAGCGGCTACGCGAATGATTGAGAGTTAGGTGATGAGATCGGACCCGGTCGTTCCGGTGGTTGGGTTTTGACCCTTGCTTCGTAACAAAAAAGCCCGGCGCAGGCCGGGCTTTTCGTCGGAATGGAGATATTCCGTCAGTCGGCGTCAATCGCCTCAGCGATGCGGGCGATCGCCTGCTGATAGACGCTTGCCGAATTCCAGCCGGCGATCGCGCCCATATTGGCCTGATAGCTCGCGCCGGCGCGCCAGCCATGGCCCTTGAGGAAGTTGGCGGTGGATGCCAGCGCCGTGTTGCGGTCGCGCAAATTGCCGCTGCCGACGCCATATTTCAGCACGTTTCCGGGCAGGAACTGGGTATGGCCGATCTCGCCATGCATGGCGCCGACCGAGGAGGCGCTGAGCGCGCCGCGATCGACAAGCTTCAGCGCGGCGATGGCATGCGGCTTGAAATAATCCGGGCGACGGCAGTCATAGGCGAGCGTCACGATCGCCGAAACCGTGTTTTGGTTCCCCATCGAGGCGCCGAAACCGGTTTCCATGCCCCAGATGGCGAGCAGCACGCCCGGCGGCACGCCATAGGTGCTCTCGATATTGGCAAACATCGCCGCGTTTGCTTTCTTCAGCGCGCGGCCTCGGGAGATGATCGCGGATGCGCCACGGCGCTGCATGAAGCTTTCCACCGAGCCGCTGAACGCCTTGTGGACCGCCCGGTCGGCGGCGATCGTCCTGGTGGCGTAAGTGGCACCCGCCAGCGCGGACAGGCCCCTCTGGCCGACACCCTCGGCTCTGGCCTCGCCGGCAAAATCCTGTTTCCAGGCGTCAAAGCCGGCGCCGTTCTTGCCACAGCTCGGAGCCGCCTCGGCGCCCGCCGTCAGCGCCAGCGTCGCCACTACCGCCGCCGCAAAAATCCTTCCTTTGGCAAAAAATGCCATCTCGTTCTCCTGAATTGCCTGAATCACGTCCCGGTTGTGAATTTGCCAGCGAAACGCCGGGTTGTCACCGCCTCCGCGGAGCACGTGACACTCGACACTGGCG
>NZ_RZRY01000266.1:0-8042 GCF_003998035.1 Mesorhizobium sp. M2A.F.Ca.ET.039.01.1.1
CTGCTGGGCACGGTGGTTCTGCTGACCGGGCGCAACGAGTGCATCGAGAAATATTTCGAGACCATCCGCAATCTCGCCGATCGCGGCTTCGGCGTCGCCATCCTCGATTGGCGCGGCCAGGGCGATTCCAGCCGCCTGCTGCGCGACCGCCAGCGCGGCCATGTCCGCAGCTTCCGCGACTATGCGCGCGACCTGGAGCAATTTTTCGAAGAGATCGTGCTGCCCGACTGCCGCGGCCCCTATTACATCCTCGCCCACTCGACCGGGGCGGTGATTGCGCTGCTTGCCTCGCCGTCCATGGTCAATCGGGTGCGGCGCATGGTGCTGCTGGCGCCTTTTCTGGAGGTGCCGGACATGCCGGTCTCGATCGCCACCGTGCGGCGCGTGTGCGCGATCTTCTGCGCGCTTGGCCTCGGCTGGCTCTACGCGGCGATCGGTCCACGCCCGAAAGTGCCGCCGGCTTTCGAGGTGAACAAGGTGACCTCGGACCCGGCGCGCTACCGCCGCAATGTCGGGATCTATGAGGCCTGGCCGCAGCTCGCGCTCGGCGGCCCGACCATCCGCTGGCTGAAGGCCGCAGCCGCGGCCGCGGAAGCCGTCAGCGATCCGGATTTCATGGCAAGGGTCAAGGTTCCGATGCTGATCGTCGCCGCCGGCGCCGACCGGGTGGTCTCGACCAAGGCCGTGGAAGCCTATGCCAGGAAATTGCGCGTCGGCTCGCTGTTGATGATCGACGGCGCCGAGCACGAAATCCTGCAGGAGAGGGACATCTACCGCGAGCAGTTGCTCGCCGCCTTCGATGCCTTCATTCCAGGCACCGGCGACGCTCCCTGAACGCGCCCGATCAGCCGCGCAGCGCCGCCATTGCCGCGGCGTGCAGCTCCGGCGTCGCCGCAGCCAATATATCGCCGCCCTTCTCCGCCGGGGCCCCTTCGAAAGTGGTGACGACGCCGCCGGCCTTCTCGATGATCGGGATCAGCGCGACGATGTCGTAGGGCTTCAGGCCCGGATCGGCGACGATGTCGACACAGCCCGCCGCCACCATGGCGAAGGCGTAGCAGTCGGTTCCGTAGCGGGCGAGTTGGACTTTCGTTTCGAACTGGTCGTAGCGCTTGCGCGCTTCGCCCTTGAAAAGCGCCGGCGTGGTCGTGAACAGCGTCGCTTGCGCGAGGTCGGTGGTCTTGCGGGTCGAGAGCCTGCGCGGGCCGCCCGGTCCTTCATAGTGCGAGCCGGAGGCGTTGGCATAGAACAGCTCGCCGGTGAAGGGCTGCGACATCATGCCGGCAACCGCGTCGCCGTCGGCGGTCAACCCGACCAGCGTTCCCCAGACCGGAAGGCCGGAAATGAAGGCGCGGGTGCCGTCGATCGGGTCGATCACCCAGACATGCCGGCTGGTGATGTTCTGGCTGCCATGTTCTTCGCCGAGAATGCCGTGCTCGGGATATTCGGCGGAGATCAGCGCCCGGATCGCGCGCTCGGCTTCGCGATCGGCCTCCGTGACTGGGTCGAAGCTTCCCGCCTCCTTGTTGGCGACCACCCCCTGGCTGCGGAAGCGCGGCAAGGTTTCCGCTGCGGCGGCATGCGCTATGCGCCGCATGAAATCGGTGCTGATATCCAAGTCGCTCTCCCCATCGCGGCTCTTGCCAGCCGCTCTTTCTCGCAGAACAGGCGCGCTGAATACCGGTCAGGCGCCCGCTTTATGTTGCCTTAATGCCACAACTGAACCGCCGAAGCGGAATTTCCACATCATATTGAATTAAAAAATCCAGCTGTCGATTGACATTTGTGCGCCGCACAATAATTTTGTCGTCGGACAGGTTTTCCTGTCCATGCCCTCCTTGGGCGTTTCCTCCCTAGACTTCGACCGTGTCGTGAAAACGATGCGGTCTTTTTTTCGAGCAATTCCAGGAAAAGCGTGACGCGGTTTTCCATCCGGAATTGCGTTTATCAAGAACTCGGGCGCGCCGTCATTCGGCCGCGAGCGGCAAATCGACGAAATGATGATCGGGCATCGACATCAGATCGGCCGAGAAGCGGGTCAGGTCGCAAGCCAAGGCATCGAAGCCGGCCGACTTCTGGAACGTCCGCTCGTCCATGTAAAGCCCGCGATTGACCTCGATTTGCAGCGCATGCAGATGCCGCGCCGGTCGGCCGTAATGCTCGGTGATGAAGCCGCCGGCATAGGGCTTGTTGTGCGCGACCGTGTAGCCCATGCCGACAAGCAGGCTGATCGCCATCTCAGTGAGCGCCGGCGAGGCCGAGATGCCGAACCGGTCGCCGATGATGAAGTCGGGCCGAACGCCATTGTCGCCGACGCGGATCGAGGCCGGCATCGAATGGCAGTCGATAAGCACGGCATAGCCGAACCTGGCATGCGTCCTGGTCAAAAGCCGCTTCAGCGTCTCGTGGTAAGGTTTGTACACCGCTTCGATGCGCGCGACGGCCTCGGACAAAGGCAGCCGGCCGGGATAGATGTCGAGCCCCTCGCCGACCAGTTTCGGCACGGTGCCCAGCCCGCCGGCGACACGCGCCGAACGGATATTGCAGAAGGACGGCACCGGCTCCGCGAACATGCGCGGATCGAGTTCCCAAGGCTCGCGGTTGACGTCGAGATAAGCGCGCGGAAAGTTCGCCGCCAGCAGCGGCGCGCCGAGCGGCACGGCGCCGCCGAACAGCTCCTCGACATAGCAGTCCTCCGACCGGCGGATGGCGTTGCGGTCGAGCCGCGCCATGGCCAGGAACCGCTCCGGATAGTGGCGGCCGCTATGCGGCGAGTTGAACAGGAAAGGGACGCGCTGCTCGGCGCCCGATCGGATTTCGAAGGGTGGAACGACCGAAAAATCCTCGGCTGCCGTCTTCAATTTTTATGAACCAGGATGAAGCACTGCGTCATGACGCAAAACTTGCCACCTTGCGTGCGGCATGTCCAGCATTTCAGGCGGCAAAACCGCGCCGCGAACCACATCTGGCATGCCCTTCATTCACTTGATGTTTACCGGCTCCATCTCATATACAGGATGGTTAACGGCCTAGCCCGGCGGCAGGCTTGGGGCGGGTGATTCGGACGGGACATGATGGCACGCATTCTGCTGGCGGAAGACGATGACGATATGCGCCGCTTCCTCGTCAAGGCGCTGGAACGCGCCGGCTACCAGGTAAGCGATTTCGACAATGGCGCCAGCGCCTATGAGCGGCTGCGCGAGGAGCCTTTCTCGCTGCTGCTGACCGACATCGTCATGCCGGAGATGGACGGCATCGAGCTTGCCCGCCGCGCCACCGAGATCGATCCCGACCTCAAGGTGATGTTCATCACCGGCTTCGCTGCCGTCGCGCTCAATCCCGATTCCAAGGCCCCCAAGGACGCCAAGGTGCTGTCGAAGCCCTTCCACCTGCGCGATCTCGTTAACGAGGTCGAGAAGATGCTGCAGGCCGCCTGAGCCGCCTCCAGCCCGGATCGGGCCCTGCATCGGCAGGCGCTTCGCCGATGCGACAAACGGAAGCCGTCTTTCCACATTCCCGCTATTGACGTGCCGGATCAAAAGTGGTGTATGCGCGGCGTCGGATGGGCGTGTAGCTCAGCGGGAGAGCACTGCATTGACATTGCAGGGGTCACAAGTTCAATCCTTGTCACGCCCACCATCCTTTCAATAACTTAGCCGTCTCCGCCACTTTCTGGCACAGGAACCCCGTTTTTCGTTGCGTCCGACGCTCACGGTGTCGGAAGCAATCTCTCGGGACGCATCCACCAGCGCCACTGTTGCCGCTGTGTTACAGCGCACCCCTGAAACCCGTGCTATCAACCCATGGATGCAATGGCGGACCGGAGCGATAGGCGGGTTATGAGGACGGCTCTACTCACATCGGCAATGCTTGTTGGGTTTTGTTCGTCAGCCTTTGCCGCCGACGCATTGTCAGTCGAGCCCTCGTCCTACAATTGGACAGGCGCGTATATTGGCGCAGTGGCCGGGGTCAATTTTCTCAAGGGTGATGTGAGGATTCCCAATGATGATCCCAGCGGATATGATGGCGACAGCACATCGGCATCGATTGGCGGCCAAGTAGGCTACCAGTACCAGTTCGACAACAATTTCGTTGTTGGAGCGGAGGCCCGTCTGGTTGCCGTGTTCAACAAGAAGACCGTGCCGACGATCGACAGTGAAACATTCGAGACCGCTGCCGATTGGCAGGGCGATATCGTCGCCAAGGCCGGATACGCGATGGGCAATTTTCTCCCCTATGTTAAGGGCGGCGTGGCCTTCCTGCACCTGCACGATACCGGATATAGCGTTCTCGGTTTTGGAGATACGAAGTTTGACCGGACTTATACCGGCTGGACGATCGGTGTTGGCGCAGATTACGCGCTCAATGACAAATGGGTTGTCGGCCTTGATTACGCCTACGCGCATTTCTCGGATCATAATTTCGAAGACGACAGCGTGTTGGTTGGCCCAACATTCGTCAAGCCTAGCACCCATACGGTTTCGCTGAGCCTGAACTACCGCTTTTGACCTCACGTGAATCGTTGCGGGCCGCCCATCGGTCGGCATGGCTTTTTTGCCTCAGTGGGAAAAATTCTCTCGCCTGAGCAGCCCGTCGGCCCATCCGCTTTTCTACCCCAGATCCCCTTCGAACATCACCAGCGTACGATTCGACGCCTTCAGCGCGAAGCGCATGGCTTCCTCATAGGCCGGGTCGGCGTAGCAGGCCTTGGCAATGTCCAGCGACGGAAATTCCACAAGCACCATGCGCTTGGCGTCACGCGCCTCGACGAGCAGCGGCGGCTGCTTTGTCGTGTTGGTGCGTGCCTGGTATTTTTCGCCGATCGGCTTCCAGAGCCGGGCATATTCGGCCTGCGCTTCCTGGTCCGAAATCTCGGTTCCGACGATGAGCCAGTATCCCTTCACGCCGACGCGCCCCCTTGCCGATTGCGGTCCTACACCATGAACTCGCCGCCGTTGACGTGCAACAAATGTCCGGTGACGAACTTGCCCATGTCCGATGCGAGATAGAGGCAGGCATTGGCGACGTCCTCGGCGGTCCCCAACGTCCTGAGCGGCACCGTGGCTCTCACATGCTCGTAGGTCTTCTCAAGATCGGGATACCACGCCGCGTTTCGGTCGGTGTCCAGCCATCCAGGCGCGATGCTGTTGGCGGTCACCCCGTCCGGCCCACATTCCAGAGCCACGGCCTTCGCCAGGCCGTGCATGCCGTGCTTCGCGGCGACCACATGCGCCCTGTTTGCCAGCGGGAAAAGGGCGTCCGTGCCCGCCATGTAAAGCAGGCGGCCATACTTCCTCCTGCGCATGTGCGGAAGCACCGCCTGGGTCAGGATGAAAGCCGATCCGAGATTGGTGTTCATCACCTTCTGCCAGTCCTGAAGGGTGATCTCCGCGATCGGCTGATGCGGTCCTATCCCGACGCAGGATACCGCGATGTCGACGCCGCCGAGTTCCGCGACCGCCCATTCGATCAAGGCGTTCATGGCAGTCTCGTCGGTGCCGTCGCAGACGGAGGCCACCGCCTCGACGCCTAAGGATCGCGCCTCATCCGCCACGGCCTCGATCTTGGCCAGATCGCTGCCGCCGGTAATCACGATGTGCGCCCCCGCTCGAGCGAACGCCAGGGCGACGGCCTTGCCGATGTTCTGGCCGGCCGCGGTAATGACCGCCACCCGCCCCCTCAAGCCGGGAACTTCCATCTGCTCACCCGTAGTCCGCCTTGGTGCAACGCGATTTTGGCAAGCGAATACAGGTTTGCCGGCGGAACGCAAATCGCCGCGGGGCGATCGGTTCAGATGCCGGCCGTCGCCAGCAGGCTCTTCATCCTGGCGGAGGCAAGATCGGGATCGGCCAGCAGGCCTGCCTGGTCGGCTAGGCGGAACACGTCCGCATAGTGGCATATGCCGCGCGCCGACTGCATGCCGCCGATCATGGTGAAATGGTCCTGATGCCCGTTCAACCAAGCCATGAAGACGATGCCGGCCTTGTAGTATTCGGTCGGCGCTTCGAAGATTTTTCGCGACAGCGGCACGGTCGGCGCCATCAGCGCGTCATAGCCGGCCTTGTCGCCTTCAGCCAGCTTCGCCAGCGCGGCATTGGCCACGGGCGCGATGGCGTCGAAGATGCCGAGCAGCGCGTGCGAATGCCGCCTGCCGTCGCCGGCGATCAGCTCCGGATAGTTGAAGTCGTCGCCGGTGAACATCACGACACCCTCGGGCAGCCGGTCGCGCAACTGCACTTCCTTCTCGGCATCGAGCAGCGATATCTTGATGCCCTCGACCTTGTCTGCATGCCGCTCGATGATGGCGACGACCGTATCCAGTGCCGCGTCGAAATCGCTGCTGCCCCAATAGCCCCTGAGCGCCGGATCGAACATGTCGCCGAGCCAGTGCAGGATGACCTTGCCGGAGGCCTGCGACAGGATGCGGTCGTAGACCCGGGTATAATCGTCCGGCCCTTTTGCCACCGCCGCCAGCGCGCGGCTCGCCATCATGATCGCCTTGCCGCCCTCGCCTTCGATGAAGCCGAACTGCTCCTCATAGGCGCCGATGACGTCGTCGAGCGTTTTGACCGCCGCCGGCGCCAGGTGATCGGTCCCCGCCCCTGAAGCAAGGTCGGCGCCCGGCACTGTTCTGGCCTCGGCGACCGAGCGGCGGATCAACTCTTTGGCGCTCGCCCAATCGAAACCCATGCCGCGCTGAGAGGTGTCCATGGCCTCGGCGATGCGGAAGCCGAGCCGCCACAGATGATGACGGAACGCCATGGTCTTGTCCCAGTCGACCGCTGGCCGCGACCACGGATTGGTCATGGCGATGGGGTCGGCGACGACATGGGCGGCGGCATAGGCGATGCGCGAAAAATGCGCGTTCTTGCTCGGCTCGACCGGCTTGCCGACGAGCCGGTAGCCGATCTGGTCGCCGTTTGCCGCAGGCAAGATGATGTCCATGGAACTCTCCCGTTGCGGCTCCTATAAATGGAACGTTCCAATAAATCAAGAAGCTCTATGATCTTGGGATTCGAGCCGTCAGGGCATAGTCCCGCCGTGGAGAAACGCCCGCATTAATGGGCTTCTGAACCGCACCAATCAATTTTTCAAATCCCGCGGGAATCACGATTGACTCTGATTTGGAACGGTGATTAGAACGTTCCAATAAAATTTGCTCAAAACCGTGGAGGACGGAACGAGGATGGCCAGCCGGGCCAAGGCGACGATCCTGGACATCGCCCGCGAGGCCGGCGTATCCAAATCGACGGTGTCGCTCGTACTGCAGGGCAGCGGGCTGATCCGGCCTGAAACCGCGGTCAAGGTGCGCAAGGCGATCGAGGATGTCGGCTATGTCTACAACCGCGGCGCCGCCAATCTGCGCAAGGCCCATTCCAACGTCATCGGCATGGTGATCAACGATCTCACCAACCCCTTTTTCGCCGAGCTTGCGGTCGGCATGGAGCGCGTGTTTCAGGCGGCAGGCGTCGTCCCCTTCATAGCCAACACGGCGGAGAACCCGGTACGCCAGGAAGAGGTGCTGAAATCGATGATGGAGCAGGGTGTGGCCGGCCTGATCGTCTCGCCGGCGCGCGGCACGACGCCTGGGGCTTTCCGGCGCATCGAAGCGGCTGGCGTGCCCGTGGTGTTCGCCATGCGCAGGCTGCCCGAAAGCCGCATCCCGGCGATCGCCCCCGACAATCGTCGCGGCGCCTGCCTTGCCACCGAGCATCTGATCCGCAAGGGCCATCGCCGCCTCGCCTTCTTCGGCGGTTCGTCCGACCTCGTCGTCTATCAGGAGCGTCTGGGCGGGTTCCTCGAAGCCTGCGAGGCGTTCGCCATCCCCGTTGCAGACCGGACGATCGTCGAGGGCGAGACCAGCCGCAAGGGCGGCATGGCCTGCCTGGAGACGGCGCTGGTCATGCCCGAACCGCCGACGGCGGCCCTTTGCTTCAACGACGCGGTTGCCTTCGGTGTCATGCTGGCATTGCGCAAGCGCGGCCTCGAGGCGGGAGCGGACTTCGCCGTCGTCGGCTTCGACGACGTCGCCGAGGCCGAGC
>NZ_RZRY01000267.1:0-8042 GCF_003998035.1 Mesorhizobium sp. M2A.F.Ca.ET.039.01.1.1
ACGCGGACGCTGGTCACAATCCCGGATCGCTGCTCGAGCATGGTGCGCACCGCGCCAATGGTTGCAGCAGGCAAGAGCAGCTTGGCAGGGGCGGGTTCAGAGGGCCTGCCAAGAGCGGCAAGGCAGGCCGCCGCGGCATTGTCGAGGATTTGCAGCTCCGTCCTGCGGCTTGGCAGGTCGAGGCCGGCCGAGACGTGGCGCACCTTGCGGTCGGCCAGGCCGCGAACCCGTTCGGAAATCGCAAGGATCACCGCGTCCACATCGACCGAGGCGATTTTCGTCGTCACCCGCTGAAGCTCGTCCTCGCTCGCGGATAGCCGCGTTCTCAGACTGGCGTCTGTCTCGATCATGTCGGCAACGCTGCCGGTCCAGGTCCGTGGCGGTGAGGCGATCTCAGGCAACTCGGCCAGTTGCGCCTGCTTGCGCCTGATATCGGCAAGGACCGGGATCGCACGAAGATACTTCGCGATCGTCTCAAGCCGGGCCGACAGCACTGAACGTTCGGTAATGCTGCGGTCGTACTTTTCCGCGGCGTCCAGGCGCTCTGTTTCTAGCGTTTCAAACGTCGACGCCAGGGTATCGACCGCCTCCCTTCTGGACTTCAGTTCGGCAAGCCGCTTCTTGAGCAGCGCAAGCTCGGTTCCGTGTGCCTGCTTGCGATAGAGCCCGTCCGCCTCGGCCTCGAGCAGGCTCAATGTATCGCTCGCCTGCCCAAGCCCTGCGCTCGCCGTGAACAGCAGCTTGCCCAGGTCGCCGCGCGATTCCAGGATCGATTTTCCACCTGCTTCCAGCGTTTCGTCGTCCAAGGAGAACATGGTCTCGTATGCGTCGCGAGATAGTCCGGCGAGATGGGATGATATCGCCATCTCGCTGACCGGTTGGCCAGCCGCGTTCAGCAAGGAGTTGGCGCGCTGTTTGGTGCGTGTGAAACTGTGCTCCTCGCTGCCGAGTTCGAGCACCCCGCCGATGCGCATCGCGCTGTACTCGTGCAGGAAATTGTAGCGGCTGCGCTCCTCAATGCCGAACAGCAGGTCGAGATAGCCGGAAAGTGCTGTCGACTTGCCGGCTTCGTTTAGGCCGAAGACGATATGCAGGTCGGGTCCGGATTGCGGTTTCGGCCCGAAGTCGATCGTCGCGTCGGTGAACTTGCCGTAACGGATTAGATCAAGGCGCCGGAGCCTCATTGTGACCCACCAGCCTTGAGGCGGGCGGTGACCCGGTCGGCGCCGTTGGCAAGCACCCTGTCGAGGAACAGCTCCAGCTCAGCCTCGTCCTTGCCCGCGAAATCGCGTCCGTCAGGCGGCAGATCCGCGATCACTTTCTGGACGAGCGCCCTCGCCTCGGCACGGAAAGCCTCCGAGCCGGCATCGGCGCGCATGGACTGAGCGAGTTCGAGAATCGGGTCGGCGGCTTCCTCGGAGGTCTGGGATGTGGATGGAGAGACATTGAGCTCGAGCTTCTCCACCCAGGTGTCTCCCGTGTGCTCCGCGACGTGCTCGGCTTCTGCAAGCAGCAGGTCGCGGTCACGGATCAAGGCCCAGGACAGAGGTGATGTGCCGGTCAGGCCGAGACGGACCACGGCATGACGGGATTTGACAGAGGCGCGAACATCTTCGAGCGCGGAACGGACTCGGCCGACGACATCGGACCACTCGACCGTTTCGGTCAGGTCGACGTTCACCCGCTCAAACTGCGCGATACTGGTCAGCCGTTCTTCGATCTCAATGGTGCGGTCGTCGCGTATCGTCACCAGGGTGACGGATTTCTCCCCGGCCTCGTTGATGTCCCTGCCCTGCGGAATTCCTGGTATCACCACGGTGCTCGTCCCGGGATGGACTTGGCGAACATGGATGTGCCCAAGCGCCCAGTACTCGAAGCCATGGGCATGCAGATCAGCGACGCTGCAGGGGGCATAGACGTCGTGGCCGGGCGATCCGGCAAGGCTCGTATGCATGATGCCGACATTGACCGCGCCTTCACGCGGAGCTGAATATTTGGGGAGCAGACTGTCCGGCGCCTTGGGGCTGGCAAAGCTCAAGCCATGGAACGCAACGTCAAGCCCGCCGGCTGTCTGCAGCACGGACTGCGAACGGCCGCCGAAGATCGTGACGGTATCCGGGAACACCAGCTGTTTCGATATGCGCGATAGGGCGTCATGATTACCGCGGATTTTCAAAACCCTGATGCCCGCCTGATGAAGGCGGGACATCTGTGTAGCCAGGAACCGGGCGGTTTTCATCGATGTCTGATCGCCATCATAGAGGTCGCCGGCTATGACCAGGGCATCGACACGTTCCGCAAGGCACAGATCGACGATCGAGACAAACGCCTGGCGGCTGGCGTCTCCGACAAGTTCGGCAAGGTCGCCGTTTCGCATCGCCAGCGAACGCAGTGGCGAGTCGAGGTGGATGTCGGCGGTGTGGACGAATCGAAATGACATGGGACTGGCTCCGATCACAAAACATACGGGTGTTCGACCGCTGCTCGATAGATGAATTTCGCCATAGATGGTTTTGGCTGATTTTGCCGCCGATCCTCAACGGTTAGAAATTGCTCACGACGACATTGCGAGCGATACAGGAGGCGACGGACATACCGTCGTTCCTGGACGTTCCTCAATGTGCCCGTCAGGCTATGGCATCAAGTAGAGTCGCTCACCTGCTCGCGCGCCAACCCAAACCGGCGACGAAATCAACCAGGAGCGGACGTTACAAAACAAGCAACGCTGCAATATCCCGCCATCAGGTGATTTGATACTTGAGCCGGCGTTGTACGAAGGCCGGCCGCGAACCTTCGAGCACCCTTACGATGTGACCATTGGTATTTGGGTTTTCGATCGCGCCGCAATCATAGCTGAACCTGTAACCGTTCACCTTGTCCAACCGGACATAGACGATTTGTTCGGCGTCGGCTCCGATCGCGAGATTTGGGTTATGCGTTACCAATATGACCTGCCGGGTTTTCTTCGCGTCGCGAATACACCTTGCGAGTACAGCGAAAATGCTGTCGTTGTCGAGATTGTCTTCGGGTTGGTCGATGATGAGGGGCGAGCTGTCTGTATCCAGGTGCAGGTAGAAGACCAGCAGGAGAAGCCCCTTCTCTCCTGGGGAAAGCTGGTTCAGGTCTTTGCCTCCCAGTCTCAACTCGTACCGGGGTTCAAAGTATTCGAGGGAATAAAGGAAGTCGTAGAATTTCTTGACGTCTTTGGTTTGCCGTCTGATGCCACCCGATTTCATCGATCCGACCACATCGTCCACAAAGGCGAAGATGCTTTCGAAGGAGTTCCAGTCGACTATCGATAGCTTCTGTTGAAGGGCGCGCGCCCCTTCCGCGACTCCCCGGAAGGGGCCGCTCACGTTTTGGTATAGATGGTTGAAAAATTCATCACCGAACTTGGGAGAAGGTACAAAAGACGCGTCGATCGACACCTTGAAGTCCCCGGTACTCACCGCGGTGAGCCGCGACTCAACCTTGGTTTTCAAGCCCTCGTAGAACGTTCTTATCTTGTGCTTGCTTTCGAAGAGGGCCAAGCACAGCGCCTTACGGTCTTCCAACGCCTTGGACAATTCACCCGGCAGATCATTGTCGATCCTGGCAATGCGGGCCTCCAGTTCTGCGATCGTCCCTAATTTCGGCGAGGCCTTTTGACCGACGATATCGCTGACCTTCTCGGATATCTCGCGGACGGCCTGCACATACCTTTGATAGCGCTGTTGAGGTGCCGAGAGAGCGGCGCGTGTCTCGGCGATGCGATCGGCAATATACTTCTGCGCAGCACGCAAGTCAGGTACGCTGGCGACTTTGGAAAGATCGGTCTTTGAATCGAAAACCATGACGCTCTCGCGTTCAATCGCCGCGATTTCTTCGTTCACAGCCTCAATCTTCTTCGTGACCTCTTCGAGGTTAACGGTAAGACTGATGACCTGCTCAACATCGAAGCCGAGACCGCTATACTTGGTTTTGAAAACCTCCTTGTCGCCTTGTACACGGCTTTTCAGGGCATTTACGGCGTCCTTGAATTCGCTGGCATCTTGCAGGGTAGTCTTGTGCCGACCGAGCCGCGTGACTGCGCTCTTTTCACGCGCGGCAAGGTCGTCCAGCAACCGGGTTTGTGACGCGATTTCTTCTGTCGCCGCCTCCTGTTCCGCACTTTGAGCAGCCGGGGCAGCTTCCTCTGGAGGCTTCGACGCTTCGAGTGCAGACACCTGCTTCTGAAGGACCGCTAGTTCCGCCTGCAGTTTGGTCTTGAATACAGGTTCGCTCTGGTCCTCGAGTTCGAGAATCCTGATGTTGAGTTCGCGCAGATTCGTTTTGATCTGGCTGGCTTCCTGTCGACTGTTCAACGTCTTGCGTTCTTCGAGATCGTGGAAGCTCTTGGCGTCCATCTTGTCGCTGATGTCGACGTGCGAAAATACGACGTCTTCGATTTCCCGACGCAGCGCCTGCACTTCGATTTCGTTCGTCAGGCTCTCGAAGTAGTTCTGTGGCAGGTATTTGACGGCCTCCGGCGAAAGTTCATCGACATCATCGTTTAGAGTCCGCTCTACAACGCTCCCACTCTTCCATACGAGACGACCCGAAAAATTCTCGGCGAAGCCGGGCCGCTTGAATTTCCTGTTCGTTTGGCTGTCGGTTAGAAACGAGAAATATTTCGCTTGGCGAGTATTTCCGAGCAGCGCCACGATATCCGCGACAGCGCTTTTGCCGCTTCCCTTGTTCCCGATTATGGCAGTCAGCTCAGGGTTGAACGGGATTTCGACGTTCCGAAACCAAGTGCCGTTATGACCGGTATACTTGGCGAGTGGATTGATCTCCAGCCTATCGATGAACTGCGTGGCCTCACGCTCGAGCCGGACGAGAACGGTTGGACGGTCTCCGACAAAGACGCGATGTTCCGGTTCGAAGATCGTCTGACGGAGACCTCGGAAAGTCAGATTGGCCTTGATCCAGGTCGATTGATAGCTCGGTTCGTCACCTGTCAAACGTCCAAGGTCCTCGAAGGAATGAGCGTCGCTGGCGTCATAGATGGGCTTAGGCTCCGACTTCGACCCGTCCTCGTACCGAGAGTCACTCAGGAAGAACGCCGTGCTGTTCGACTTCCCAAAGAAGGCGCTACTGGTTCTGTCGAGTTCATCGGAAATGGATTTGCTACGCTGGGAATTTTTGGCGGTACCGCGCAGGCCATCGTTTCCGGCGGCGGTGACGATAATGAATTGCTCCGGCGCGAAGCATCCTTTTAGCGAGTCCTTAACATCATGTATGCTGACGGTGGCCGCAGCGTAATTCGCAGACGTCAGTTCGCTGCAGCGTAACCGTCTTCCAGCAACGGATATGTGCGTTTCGAGGTCGTTGAGGAACTTGCTCAAGGCTTCGGCCGTCGCGACGGCCGGGTCAACCAGAACATGTGTGTTGACGTTTTTGCCGTCGATGCTGACCGTCTCGGTCAAACGCAGCTCCAGGTTCGGGATCACTAGCTTGGTCGAGTCCGGATGCAATTGTCGATACCATTTGACGGTGTTCAGGTAACCATCGAATGAAAAATAGTCCGTTATGCCAAAGGCGTGGACCTCGGATTGTTCGAGAATATCCACGAAGCGTTTCCACGTCGCGTCGTCCGGTTTGCCATATCCGCAAGAAAGCTTCGTACCGGGCGCGTGTAAATGCAGATCCCACTTAAGCCACTGCGACCCCCGATGAGCCTCTCGTTTGGCAGCACGCGGCGTCGAGGACACACTCATCCGAAGCACTCCAGGTGACGGGGTTTCTGATCCGGAGAAGCCATGCCTATCGTCGGCAGGATCACGAATCTGCGCCTAGATGAAAGCGCCGGCACAATCTAGTCGGATGAAAGAATCAATCAAGGCGTGTTCTCATGAACTTATAGCACAACTCGCCGCCTGTCGCCGAAAGATAAAAGACGGAAACAAAAAGGCGGGCATGCAGCCGCCGCTGACTATTCAGGTCAACGAGGTTCCTACGCGTGTTCTTGTGCTTTCCAACTGCCGCAAAAAAGCCGATTGACGGGGTGACATTCGCGGGCATAGGACCCGAACAGGATAATCTTCAGGATGCAGCCGCTCTTATTCCAGTCCGCACTGCTTTCCGCCAGCGCGTCCTCGAATTCGGCATGCAGAATTCGACCACGCGGGCCAGCTCTGGCAAATGATCGATGCTGGTTTTCATCCTGGTCAAGTCTGGTGAGCACAGGTGCGAGTCGACCTGTCGGTTATAGCAGCCTTCGACATATGCGAGCCATAGCCGAGGGCGAGCAACCGATTCCGCGGGTTATGCGACTTCATTCGTCGTATGGTTTCCCACTGCGTTGGCTGCGATTACGGGCAGGTCTTTGGCACTGATTCTCTCAGCCATTGTGACCAACGTCATCAAGTGATCGCTCAGGAAATTGTCGAATTTTGCCAATGCCGGTTGGGCCAGTCGTGCAGCCAGGTCTTCTCCGTCTGGCGCCGGCGAACCGGCTATGTCCTGCAGAGTTTCCATGGCTTTCCCGGCCTCGCATTCCTGAAGCTCGATGGCATGGCCGAAATGCGATGCTTTGAACTCGCGGGCCAGCAATGCCAGGGTCAGCGTCCGCAGCTTCATGGTTCCGACCCAAGGGAAAATCAGGACCCCCTCTCCATGCGCTATGATGGAACGGCGATCCAGTTGCAGGTCCTGGAACGACCGGCGCGCCTCATCCAGCAGCCGGTTCGCGGCAGGATCGAGATAGGAGTAAGCCTCATCGGATGCGAGAACCGTGCGCATCGTTGCCACCACGTGATCGTGGATGGCGCCCCCCTTGCCGTCGAAGTGCGGTGGCTTTCCAGCCCGTGTCGGCTTAACCATGATGACACGGGCGCGATCGTCGATTTCCGTGACTTGCCAGCGGCGCCCGGCAAAGATGATGGTTTCGCCACGCGCAAGCGGAGAGTTCAGTGGATAGGTGCCGAGTGTGCGGGCATCGTGAATGATCCGATATTCTCGTTCCGTGGCGAAAACAGCATAGAATTCGTACGATTCCGTGATTTTTTCCCCGGTGGATCCAATCATGAGCAAGCCTTCCGGAGACTGCTCAAGCAACTGGTTTTCAGGTGTGGCCATGCACCGGAGCAATTCGGCAAACAGCGTCCTGTCCACGGCTCGGAAGGGGCCGCGCTCGCATAACAGTTTCCAGGCGACCGTTGGGCTTGCGCCCCCGGTCTGTACTATCAGTGCCATCACTTGATGGACGAGCGTTGAAAGATGCAGGCCAGCTGGCAATGGCGGCTCACACCATCCCCCCCGCAGGCACTCAACCATCGCAATCGACTGAACCAGATCCAGCCTTAAGCGATCAATTGGGTGTCGCCCCTTACCAATGGGAGGCTCGATGACGAACATGCGCAGCGTTGCGGGCTTTCCGGCCCTGCGGCCGGATCGGCCAAGGCGCTGGCGAAGTGACGCCACCGAAAAACCCGGCCCGATCTGGGCGATTGTCTCCACCTCGCCAATGTCGATTCCGAGTTCCAGGGTGGTGGTCGCGACCGCCGTGGTCGGGCGCGGATCGTCTCGAAGCCGCGCTTCGACCTCCTCGCGCATGGCCCTTGCGAGATTGCCATGATGCGGGAAGAACTCATTTGGAAAGCTCGCTTCGTCGCACATCGAACGCAGCATGTCGGCATAGACCTCGACATTGGCGCGAGATCCGGCAAACAGCAGATTGCTCTGGCCGCGCAGCAGACGAAACAAGTCGGACGCAAGCGCTGCTGGGACCGTCGATTGTTCAAAAGGTTCGGCCGGCTTTCCCGTCGGATCGCTATCGTCTGCGGTAGCCGGAGCGGTGCCGTCCAGCAGGTAACCGCGGATCTGCAAACGGACGCCGTTTCCCTCGTCCTTGCCTTCCACGATCGTGACGCTAGCGCCCTTGCCGGGCCGCAGCGCCTCGGCAGCCAGGCTCAGGTCGCCAAGTGTTGCCGACAGCCCAATTCGATCGATGCGGTCTCGCGCGGTCGCCACTTCGATCCTGTTCAGGATCGACTGCAGCTGCATGCCTCGCTCAGTGCCAA
>NZ_RZRY01000268.1:0-8026 GCF_003998035.1 Mesorhizobium sp. M2A.F.Ca.ET.039.01.1.1
CTTCCCGCCCGGTCGGCTCGACGCGGACCGGGTCGGCAAGTCCGGCGGTGACATGCTGGTTCATCTCTGTTTCCGTTTCAGTGTCACGCAAACGCGACGGCGGCCCGCTCAACAGCGGACCGCCCATTTCTGCCAACCATGCGCCGGTCAATAGGCGCTGATCCCGGTGCCCTTGTAGACCTTGTCGAACTCGGCCTTGACCGTCTCATTCTGGTAGGAGGCGACCAGCGTCTTCACCCAGGGCTCGTTCTCGCTTCCGATCTTGACCGCGATGAAGTTGCGGTAGGGATTGTCGGCCACCGGCTCCTGCGCGATGCGGTTTTCCGGGCCGAGGCCGCTCTTCAGCGCCCAGTCGGTGTTGACGACCGCGGCGTCAAGATCGTCGACCGAGCGGCCGACGATGCCGGCGTCGAGCTCCTTGATCTCGAGCTTCTTCGGGTTGTCGGCAATGTCGGCGGTCGTCGCCAGGATGCCGGTGCCGTCTTTCAGCTTGATCAGGCCCTCATGCTCCAGCACGTGCAGCGCGCGGCCCTCGTTGGACGGGTCGTTGGGCAGGCCGATGACAGCGCCTTCCGGCAGGTCGGCGACCTTGGCGTGCTTCTTCGAATAGAGCCCGATCGGCCAGACGCCGGTATAGCCGACCGGCACGATATGATAGCCTTGCGTCTTGATCTGGTTGTCGAGATAGGGCTTGTGCTGGAAGGCGTTGGCGTCGATCTCGCCCCGCTCCAGCGCCTCGTTGGGCTGGGTGTAATCGTTGAAGACGACTGTCTCGATGGTCAGCCCTTTCTTGGCCGCCTCGGCGGTGACGACGCGCCAGACATCCTCATCCTCGCCGCTGATGATGCCGACCTTGATCGCCTTCTTCTCCTCGGCGAAGGACGACGACGGCGCGTTGAGGCCGATGACGGCCAATGTCGTGGCGAGAAGCGCCGCCAGTCCGGCGCGCCTGGTGATTGACGTAACGAGAGAATTTGAAGCGTTGCCGGGTTCGGACATGATGCGTTCCTTGCAATCCTGAAATCATTTGGGCCTGGCGGGATGCGAAGCCTTGATATCAAGCATCACCAATGCTGCCGGCTCGGGCAAAGAAGCGCATTTCCTCTCGGACGGGAGGCGGAAAATATTCTCTCAAAGATTTTATGACTTGGAGCACATCGGCCGCTGGCAAGCGGATATCGACGGCAAGGCGATGGAAACTTGCGCGTCTAAAGCTCGTCGCGCCGAACCGGATTCTGGCGACGCGGCCTTAAGTCTTTGTTTGATGCATGTCGTTGTCCCAGAACCGCTGCACAGTTCTGGGCGCCATGCATTAGGAAGCCCGCCGTGTGACACGCAAGGACGGCCGGCCGTCTGCCGGCAGCGACGAGACGGTGGGCAGGCCTCGCGCTTCCTGCACAGGGTAGCCCAACCGTTGCAGGCTGGCCCGCGCCAGCGCCGCATTGCTGTCGACGACGACCAGTCCGTTCGTGTCGCCGAGGCTGGCTGCCACGACGGACAGTTCGGTGCAGCCAAGTAGGGCGACATCTGCGCCGGCCATTTGCGCGAGATGAAGCGCGCGCTCGGTCTCGGCCGCGGCTTGCGCGATCGAACCGGCCTTGACGAGCATGATCGCGCTGTCGACGCGTTCCTGAAACTCGGCATCCTGCGGAAGGCAGAGGTCGAAGCCCGCCGCCGCTATCCTGTGCTGATAGAAACCGGAAACCAGGGTGCCCGGGGTTGCGAGGTTCGCCACCCTGCCCCGGTCCAGGCCGCGGCGGATTTCCGCCACCACCGCGTCGCCGATATGGATGATCTCGGCTGACGAGTTCGCCGCCAGCTTGTCGTACCAATGATGGGCGGTGTTGCAGGGCATGGCGATGCAGGCAACGCCGAGCGCGTTGAGCGTCGAGACCGCAGCGGTCAGCGGGGCCAGCGGCCCGTCATGGTTGCTGAGGATCGCTTCGGTCCTGTCGGGCAGCTGCGGCACGCTGAGGATGACGGAAGGCACATGCTCGTTGTCGCGCAGCGCCTCGGTCATCCGCGTCAGCTTGACGTAGAAGTCGGCCGATGCCAGCGGCCCGAGACCGCCGATGATGCCGAGCTGCGGACGGATGGCGTCGTCGATCATCGGGCGGGCTCGGCTTCGAGATCTTGCGCGACGGTTTCAGCGCTCTGCACCGTCTCCCGATGGCTGGGTGCGATCATTGCCGTGCTTGCCGCCACGGTGGAGACGCTGGACAGCGTCATCAGCGTGTCCACGGCCGCGTCCACCGCGACGAACAGGGCGAACGCCGCCTCGAAGGGAAGCTTCAGATAGCCGCAGACGATGGACATCTGCGAGAGGATGAGCAGGCTGCCCATGCCGCCTGTCGTCAGCGCCAGAAGCGCGGAGACGACGCCGACAAGCATGAGGTCCGGGATCGCCAGCTGATGGCCGTAGAGCTGGGCAATGAACAGGGCGCCGGATGTGTAGACCAGCGCCGGCCCGGTCCGCAGCAGCGCCGCCTGCAGCGGCACGAGCAGCTCGACCACCACCAGGTTGAAGCGCAGCCGCTCGCTCAAAAGATTGATGACCCAGGGCAGCGACGCGACGGTGGAGCGCGTCGTGATGGCAACCATCAGAAGCGGCTGAAGGGTCTTGATCGTGGCCCAGTAGCTTCGCCGCGACCTGATGGCGATAATCGCGAACGCGCCGGCGAGGAATGTCAGGCAGGAAAGGCCCATCACCAGCAGATAGCCGCCCATCAGCATCAGCGGCTTGGTGCCGGTCGACGCGGTCTGGTCGGCGATCAGGACGAAGGTTGCGAAGGGCAGTCCCCAGACGAACCAGTTGGTCAGCACCGTGCAGGCCCGATACACCGCGTTGAGCGCCTGTGAGAGGCTCAGCGACGAGGGCTGGGGAATCTTGCCCATCGCCAGCCCGAAAAGCAGGCAGAACAAGAGGACCTGGATGGTCTGGCCCGAGGCCAGCGCGTTGAAAACGTTGTTCGGCACCAGGTCCAGGAAGATCGAATGTCCGCCGTTCGGATCGGCGGTGGGCGGTGGCGGCTGGAACGGGAAGGCGAGATCGGTGGAGACGCTGCCTTGCGAATTGATGAATTCGCCGAGCTCGATGCGCGACTGTGGGTTCTCGATCTGGCCCGGCTTGAGGATCAGCGAATAGGTGCCGCTGACCAGCACGGCGAGAAATGACACGACCAACACGGCTATACCCACCTTACCGAGATAGCGGACCGATTTCGGGTCCTGAACCATGGCTGTGATCGAGAAGATGACGGACGAGACCAGGTAAGGCAGGACGACCATCTTGAGGAAATTCAGGTAGACCTGCGCCACGGGGCTGATCGCATGGGCGAAGGTCGGGTAGTACAGTCCGCACAGAATCCCGGCCAGGATCATGATGATCGTCGTCAACGGCGAGCGCAAGATGCGCTTTGCCGCCAGGCGCCAATCGAGAGGCATGGGTGCGGCTGCATCCGAGACGGCCATTGTCAGGCTTTGCTCCCCTGGCGATAGCGCGCAATGATCTCGTCGGTGTTGAGGACCTGCTGACCCCTTGCCAGATCGAGATAGAGATCGACAAAGGCCGCGAGATGCGGATTGGCCGGGCTAACGCCGACCGCGATTGTGTCGACCTTGTCCGTCAGCGTGATCGAGCGCGCGACGACAGTCATCGACGGGTCATCGACCATCAGCTTCTTGATCTCGAAATCATCGCGATAAGCAAGGTCGATCGTGCCATTGCGGATCGCGTCGATGACCGTGTTCCAGCCCGCGAAGCGCTGGATCGTGGCGTGCGGGAAAGTGGCCGCCGCATACGTGGCGAAGGACGAGCCTTCGATCACGCCGAGATCGCCGGAGAAATCGCGGATGATCTGTTCGGGCGGCTTGCCTTGCGTGATGCGCGCCAGGTTCACGCGATTGGCGAGCAGCCCCTGATGCAGCATGGCATAAGGGCGTGAATAGAGGATCGAGCGGCCGCGCTGAAGCGTGCGGCTGAGCTTGCCGATTGCCAGGTCCGCCTGACCGGAGATCAGTTTTTGCACCATGCCATCGAAGGTCACGGCGGACCGGTCGAACACGGATTCGACGCCAAGCTCGGCGGCTATGCCGCGCGCAAGGTCCATGTCGATACCCTTGTCGCCTGAGCCGTCGGCCGGAAAGAAAGGATCGGAGGCGAAAGCCGGCATGGCGATGCGCAGCTTGTTGTCGCTCACGATGGGTTTTGGAGCGTCTTGCGCCTTGGCCGGCGTGGCCATGGCTTGCGCCTGCGCGACCAGCAGCCCTCCGCCTCCGGCTGCAAACAGCGTGCGACGTGTAAGCGGCATGCCCATTCTCAATTCGCGCAGGAGAGCCGGACAACAGATCTGACCAGTCCGCAGTATGCACGCCGAAGTTAAGTAAAGGTATCTTTTATTTTTCCCCTTTTTACATTGCAGATCGCTAAAATGGCATCATCAAATATGCAGATCTTCTAAAATAGCGCAGCTCGCGGCGGGGCGCGTTGTTGAAGAGTCCTGTAGTGGGTCGTCAGAACGTCTCGACCCAAGGTCTCAGCTCGACCTCGAAGCTCCAGGCGCTGCGATGCTGGCGATGGACCGCAAGGTAGGTCTCGGCGATCGCGTCGGGCGAGAGGCGGCGGTCCGGGCGGTCGGGCTCTGGCGCCTGTCCGGCCGGCTCGATCTGGCCGTCGATGATGAAATGCGCAACATGAATGTTCTTCGGGGAAAGCTCGCGCGCCATCGATTGCGCCAGCCCGCGCAGGCCGAATTTCGGCATGGCGAAGCCGGCCGAGCCGGAAAAGCCCTTGAGGCTCGCCGTGGCGCCGGTGAACAGGATCGACCCCGAGCCGCGCGCCAAGAGCCGGTGCGCCGCCTGCTGGCCGACCAGGAAGCCGCCATAAGCGCCGACAAGCAAAGCTTGCTTGACCGCCTCGGGATCGAGGTCGGCGATCGGCCCGCGTGTGCGGCCGCTGGCGTTGAAGACCGCGATCTCGAGCGGGCCTGCCTTGTCGGCCGTCTCGAACAGCCGCTCGACGGAGGCCGCGTCCGACACATCGGTTTCGACGGCCAGCGCGCCGGTTTCCTTCGCCAGCGTCGCCAATTTGTCGACATTGCGCGCGGCAAGGACGACGCGGAAGCCCTCCCTGGCGAGAAGCCGCGCCAGCGAGGCGCTGAGCCCGGAGCCGGCGCCCGCGATCACTGCGATATTGGCTGCCATGGCATTTTCTCCTTGAGACAGGTCGGCAACGGTCGTGCAGGCTCGCGCCTTCGGCGGCAAGAGGCAAGAACGTGGTTGCTCGATTTTCGCCATTTGGCGCAAAAGGCCGCCGGCAAGGGCGAGCCGAAAGACTTGCCTGCCGCGCCGATCCGTCCGACACGTGGTTGGACGACGATTAGGGAACAAGACCATGGAACCAATCTGGGCCGTCGGGCTGATGACCGGCACGGTGCTCGACGGCAACATCGACGTGGCGCTGATCAAGACGGATGGTGAGCGCATCGCCGACACCGGCACATACACGCTGGCCCCTTACCCGCAATCAATCCGCGCCTTGCTCGAAGAGACGCTGCGCCAAGCCCGCGCCTGGAATTTCGAGGGAGCGGAGCCGGCGATTTTTCGCGAGGCAGAGGAGGCGCTGACGCGGGCGCAGTCGGCGGCGGTCAAGGATCTGGTCGAGAGCCAGGGCATGCGCATCGCCGAGATCGGCGTCGTCGGCTTCCACGGCCAGACGGTGCTGCATCGCGCGCCGCAGCCGGGGCGGATCGGTCGCACGCGCCAGCTCGGCGATGGCGAGCTGATGGCTTCGCTGCTCGGCACCAAGGTGGCCTATGACTTCCGCTCGGCGGATGTCGCGGCGGGCGGGCAAGGCGCGCCTCTTGCGGCCGCCTATCATGCAGCGCTGCTCAAGGAAGCCGATCCGAGCGGCAACACCGCCGTGCTCAATCTCGGCGGGGTCGGCAACATCACCTGGTGGGACGGCAAGGACAATATCGTCGCCTTCGACACCGGGCCGGCCAATGCGCCGGTCAATGATTTCATCAAGGCGAAGCGCCTCGGCGAGATGGACCGCGACGGCAGGCTGGCGGCTGCCGGCAGGGTCGATGAGGAACGGCTCGCCAGGCTCTTGCAGCATCCCTACCTGACGAAGCCCTACCCGAAATCGCTCGACCGCTTCGACTTCACCGCGGCGATGGCCGAGGGGCTGAACGCCGAGGACGGCGCGGCGACGCTGACGGCCTTCACTGTGTCGGCCGTGGGCAAGGCGCTCGACCTGTTGCCGCGCCGGCCGAAGCGGCTGGCGGTCAGCGGCGGCGGCCGCCATAACCCGACGATGATGGCGATGCTCGAAAGCCGCGCCGGGGTCGAAGTGGTGCAGGCCGAGACGCTCGGATGGAAGGGCGACGCGGTGGAAGCGGAATGTTTTGCTTTCCTCGCCGTACGCGTGCTGCGCGGCCTTCCGATCAGCTTTCCGAGCACCACCGGCGCGCCAGAGCCGCTGCGCGGCGGAAAGCTCGCGGGGTAGTTCCTTAACACAGAAGTTTTGACCGGTTGGTTAGGGTGCGTTGGTAGATCCCACGCCTTGGCGATTGGCCGAGACGCCTGTCGCGGTCGTCATCCACGGGCGGAGCAAGGAGCGAAGCGACGCGCGCAGACCCGAGGATCCATGCCGTGAATTGGAAGCGCCGCGGCGGTCCAGAAATTCTGCACCGTTGCACACTTCGGTCCAGGTAACGGCATGGATTCTAGGGTCTGCGCGCGTCGCTGCGCTCCTTGCTCCGCCCTAGAATGACGAGGTTCAGAAGCCTCCAGCTCATCGCCAACGTTTGCGCCGACTACCCCAGCGGACGTTGATAGCCTTGACCGACAAGCCTGCAATGTTTCAAAACCAATGTGTTGAGGAACTAGTTTGTTTTGCGCAATTCCGGACGGAAAACCGCTCCACAATTCCCTGGAATTGCTCTAAGGCAGCTTCTTCTGCAGGAAGACGCGCCGGCGGCCGATCGGGAAATCCGGCAATTCGCCGAACGGCTGATAGCCCTCACGCCGATAGACCTTTTCGGCAATTGGATTGAACGTGTCGATCCAGGCGCCATGGCACCCGCGCGCGACAGCTTCCTGTTCGGCGGCGTCGAGCATGCCGGCGGCAACGCCTTTTCCGCGCAGCCTTTCGTCGACCCACAGCCACTGCACGTAAAGCCAGCCCCAGGCGGTGTAGCCGGATATGCCGGCAATGACGGCGTCATGCTCGTCGCGCACGAAGACAACGAGAGGCTTCCTGCCTGAGGGGCCGACGTCATCATCATTGAAAGCGGTGAGACTTTCGCCCAGGAAAGCAAGGTCCCGCGGCAGGGGCTCGGCGGTGATCTCGAGCGTCGTCTTCATCGGCTGCGACTCCGGTTCACAAGCCAGCCTTAGCGAAGGTGTGAACGCAGATGCAAGCCTATTGCCGGGTGGACGACCGCCATGCCGCCGCGCCCGCCGCCACCAGCATCAATCCAGCGGCGACCAGGGCGCTGTTGGCGAAGCCGAGGCTCGTGTAGAGCGGGCCGAAGCCTGCCGTGCCGACGGTGACCGCGAGATAGGTGACCGCGCTGTTCAGTCCCATGATGGTGCCGCGCCGCGACGGGTCGAGCGCGGTGAGGCGCATGACCAGCACGTTCAGCCCGAGATGGTTGGCCAAGCCCCAGACGGCGATCGTCGCGATCAAGGGGCCGAAGGCGGTGCTGGCCAGCGCGATCGCGACATAGACGGCGGCGACCAGCAGATAGGCGAAGGGCATGACGCGGCGCGCCCCGAGCCGATCGATGACGCCATCCAGCAAGGCGGCCGCGCCGAAGCCCAGGCCATAGGCGACCGCCGCCAGGCCATTGGCGCTTACCGGCTCGCCGAGGGCTTCATGGAGATGATCGCCAAGATAGCCATAGACGCCATAGAAGGCGATCATGAAGGCGCCGCAGGCAATGAGCAGCGGCAGAATGCCGGGAACAGCGAGCGCGCCGAGCGGCGACGGCGCGGGACCGCTTTTCCTAGTGTCGTGCAG
>NZ_RZRY01000269.1:0-7977 GCF_003998035.1 Mesorhizobium sp. M2A.F.Ca.ET.039.01.1.1
GTCATGAAGCGGGCCTGATGCGCGATGTCGGCCAGGCCCCGCTTGCGCGCGAGCGACAGCGCCAGCGTCTGCTGGTAGTTGTTGAAGAGCACCAGCGCGCTCACCTCGTCGGTCATCTCGGCGAGCAGCTTGTTGCGCGCCGGCCGCGTCAGCGAGCCCTTGCGCATGGCGGAAGCCAGCGCGATCTTGATGTTGACCTCGACGTCGGAGCAGTTGACGCCGCCCGAATTGTCGATGGCGTCCGAGTTGCAGCGGCCGCCATTCATGCCGAACTCGATGCGCGCCCGCTGCGTGACGCCGAGATTGGCGCCCTCCCCGATGACTTTCGCCCGGACATCGAGCGCGGTGACGCGGATGGCGTCGTTGGCGCGGTCGCCGACATCCTGATTGCTTTCGCCGGAAGCCCGCACATAGGTGCCGATGCCGCCGAACCACAAAAGGTCGACCGGCGCCTTGAGGATGGCGCTCATGATCTCGACCGGCGTCGCCGTGGTCTTGGCGAGCCCGATCGCGGCGGCGGCCGCCTGCGGCAGCGTGATCGATTTCTGGTTGCGCGAGACGATGACGCCGCCTTCCGACAGCTTCGACTTGTCGTAGTCCTGCCAGGACGAGCGCGGCAGGGCGAACATGCGCTGGCGCTCGGCCAGGGAGGCCGCCATGTCCGGATCGGGATCGATGAAGATGTCGCGATGATCGAAGGCGGCGATCAGCCTGATGGCGGGCGACAACAGCATGCCGTTGCCGAACACGTCGCCCGACATGTCGCCGACGCCGACCACGCTGAAGGGCTCAGCCCGGATGTCGCGGTTCATCTCGCGGAAATGCCGCTTCACCGCTTCCCAGGCGCCCTTGGCGGTGATGCCCATCTTCTTGTGGTCGTAGCCGGCCGAGCCGCCGCTGGCGAAGGCATCGTCCAGCCAGAAGTGGTGCTTCTCCGAAATGGCGTTGGCGGTGTCGGAGAAGGTCGCCGTGCCCTTGTCGGCGGCGACGACGAAATAGGGATCGTCAGGGTCGCGCCGCACCACGCCGGCCGGCGGGATGACCCCGTCGACGCCTATATTGTCGGTGATCGAAAGCAGGCTGGAGACGAAGTTCTTGTAGGCCGAGGTGCCGGCCTCGAAGATGGCGTCGCGCCCGGCGCTCATCGGCAGCTTCTTCGGATAGAAGCCGCCCTTGGCGCCGACCGGCACGATGACCGCGTTCTTGACCTGCTGCGCCTTCACCAGACCCAGCACCTCGGTGCGGTAGTCCTGGGCGCGGTCCGACCAGCGCAGGCCGCCTCGCGCCACCGGGCCGAAGCGCAGATGCACGCCCTCGACCTCGGAGCCGTAGACGAAGATCTCGCGCCATGGCCGCGGCGCCGGCAGTCCCTCGACCGCCTGCGAGTCGAGCTTGATTGCCAGCGACTGCCCCTTCGCTTTCGTATCGGCGACGAAATGATTGGTGCGCAGCGAGGCTTCGATGAGGTTGAGGTAGCGGCGGATGATGGTGTCGTCATCGATATTGGGCACCTCTTCCAGCGCGTCCTTGATCTTGGCCTTGAGGTGCTTGGCCGCCACCGCGCCGTCGCCTTCCGCCGTCGGCCCAAGCCGGGCGACGAACAGCGAATGCAGGCCGCGCGCGATCTCCGGATAGCGGTTGAGCGCGGCGGCGATGAAATCCTGGCTCTGCGGAATGCCGGCCTGCTGCAGGTAGCGGCCATAGGCGCGCAGGATGGTGATCTCGCCCGACCACAGGCCGGCGGTCTGCGCCAGGCCGTTGTAGCCGTCATTATCGACGTCGCCGCGCCAGACCGAGAGGAAGGCATCCTCGAACAGCGCCCCGCCATGGGCGAGGTTGATTGGGTTGCCGTAGCTGTTCTCCAGCTCCATGTCGTGGATGAAGACCGTTGCAGCCGGGTCGCCGGCGACCTCGAAGGTGCGCTCGCTGATGACGCGGAAGCCGATATTCTCCAGCACCGGCACGCGCCGCGACAGCGCCACCGGGCTGCCATGGTGGTAGATCTTCAGCGCCGCCTGGTTCGGCTTCTGGTCGGCATGGCGGTAATAGTCGATGGCGATCGGATTGTCGGCGCTGATTTTGGCGATGCGCCCGGCATCAGCCAGCGCCACGGCGGCCGAGAAGCTATCGCGGTAGCTTTCGGGGAACCGCGCCGCGATCGCCTTCAGCGCCGGATCGCTGCCGGCCGCTTCCGCCGCCTCGGAGAGCGCGTCTTCCCAGGTGCGCACGATGTCGCGGATCGCCGCCTCGATCGTCGACTGCTCGATCTTCGGCGTCTTGCCGCCGGAGCGGCCGATGATGAAATGCACGCGCGCCAGCCCGCCTTCAGGAAAGGCCGGGTAATAGGCCGACAGCCGGCCCTCGAAGACGGTCTTGAGATATGCGCCGATCTTCTCGCGCACGACGCTGTCATAGCGGTCGCGCGGCACGAAAACGAGGATCGAAACGAAACGATCGAACTGGTCGGCGCGCACCAGCGCTCTGATCCGCGGCCGCTCGACCAGGCCGAGAATGGCATTGGCATGCTTTCTCAGGACCGGCACCGGAACCTGGAAGAACTCATCGCGCGGATAGCTCTCCAGCACGTTGATCAGCGCCTTGCCGGAATGGTCGTTCGGATTGAAGCCGGACTTGGCGATGATCGTTTCGGCCTTCGAGCGCAAATAGGGGATCTTCATCACCGAGCGCGTGTAGGCAGTCGAGGTGAACAGGCCGACGATGCGCAATTCGCCCGCCAGCGCGCCTTTCGCCGTGTAGGTCTTGACGCCGACATAGTCGAGATAGATGCGGCGGTGCACCAGGGACTTGGCGTTGGCCTTGGTGACGATCAGCGGCTCCGGTCCATGCAGGAAGGCGCGGATCTCCGGCGTCGTCGTCACCGCCTCGGTGCCGCGCCGCAACACCAGCACATCCGGATCCGACAGGATGCCGAGGCCGGGCTTGTCGGCGCGCTCCAGCGAGCCGCTCTCCTCGCCGCCGACATATTTGAATTCGCGCATGCCGAGGAAGGTGAAATTGTCGTCGCGCAGCCATTCGAGCAAGGCGATCGCCTCGGCGACGCTCTTCTTGTCGAGCGGCACCGCGGAATAGCGGAACTCGGAAATCGCCTGGTCGAGGCGGGCGAGCATACGCTTCCAGTCGACGACCGCGGCCCGAACCTGGGAGAGCATCTTGCGCAGCCGTTCGGTAAGGCTCTTCCCCTCCTCCGCGGTCAGCCTCGGAACATGGACGTGGACAACGCTCAGCCGCTCGTGCTCGTCATCCTCCTTGCCACCGTCGCCCAGAACCTCTACGACGCCGGCCTTGCCGTGACGGACGGTAACGATCGGATGGGTGACCAGCGTCGGTTGGCCGCTGCTCTCGGTGATCTCGCCAAGGATGGAATCGAACAGGAACGGCATGTTGTCGTTTACGACGGTGATGACCGTGACCGGTCGGCCGTCGCAGGCAACCCCCGAATCGGCATCGACGGCGACGACGCTTTCGCCCTTCCTGTGGCTGGCCACCGCTCGGGCTGCGAGCTCGCCTGCGCGTTCCAGGTCGGCCGCGTCATAGGCCGCGATATCCTCGGCGGGCGCCCGGGCAAGCAGATAATCGGCAAGCCTTGCCGGCTTCTCCTCCGCTTTCAAGGCGGCGGCTTTCTTCTTCGGCTTGGATTTCACGCTGGCCATGACGCTTCTTGCCTCCCGTCTTATGCTTTTGTGGCTATCGTAGCAGATGACCGCCGTTTCGCGACAAAGGTTTGACGACGCATAAAAAAATTCGAACTGACGCCATCGGCCTGCAAGGAGAACCCATATGACCGGCAAAATAACCGCGCTTGAGCTTGTCCAGGCGGAGCTGAGCGAGTCGACGAAAGCCTATTTCGCCAAATGCGAGGAGAAGCTCGGCCTCGTGCCCAACGTGCTGCTCGCCTACGCCTTCGACGAGAAGAAGCTGCGCGCCTTCACCGACATGTACAACGATCTGATGCTGGGCGATTCGGGCCTGTCGAAGCTGGAGCGCGAGATGATCGCGGTCGCCGTCTCCTCGATCAACCATTGCTATTACTGCCTCACCGCGCATGGCGCGGCGGTGCGTCAGCTGTCGGGCGAGCCGGCGCTGGGCGAGATGATGGCGATGAATTTCCGCGCCACCGATCTGTCGGACCGCCAGCGCGCCATGCTCGAATTCGCCGTGAAGCTGACGGAGGAGCCGGCCAGGATTGTGGAAGCCGACCGAGCCGCCTTGCGCCAGGCCGGCTTTTCGGACCGCGATATCTGGGACATCGCCTCGACTACCGCCTTCTTCAACATGTCGAACCGGGTGGCCGCCGCGGTCGATATGCGGCCGAACTCCGAATACCACGCTATGGCGAGATGACGGCCGCAGGTTTTATATTAGCAACACCGAATTTTTCGTTGCCCGCCGCGTCATTTGGTTCGATGATCAGGATTGCAGTGTGGCTGCATGTCCAGACCTGCGGGATTGCCGCGTATCCACGATTACGGGGTAGCCGCATATTGGGTTGTAGCGCAGCTGCATATCGCAAGCGGCGTGGCCGCGTGCCGGTTCGACGCCGCCGACAAGGGAGGAGAACATGGCGAAATTTCTCTATGTCTATCATGGCTCCGGCAAGATGCCGACTGATGAGGCCGAACGCAAAGCGGCAATGGATGCCTGGACCGGCTGGTACGGCAAGCTGGGCTCGGCCGTGGTCGACGGCGGCAATCCGGTCGGCATGTCCAAGACGGTTCTGCCCAGCGGCAAGGTTGAGAACAATGGCGGCAGCAATCCGACCGCCGGCTACACGATCGTCGAGGCCAGGGACATCGATGATGCCGTCGCCAAAGCCAAGGAGTGCCCGATCCTGATGGACCCGGCCTTCAGCGTCGAGATCGCGCCGATCATCGAGATGATGTAGCGACCAGACCGCGCAACGCTGCACAAGGCGGATTTCCAGCGAGATCCGGGATCGCCTTCACGGCCGCTTGGTTCGGCATGTCGAACCAGGCGGCCTCCGCAATCGACATGCGGTCGGCCCGCCCATGCCGTGGAACGATGAGGCCACACCCTCCCCACTATCGGTCCTGCAACCTTAAGTCGTTGACAGCTTGACGCTTGCGGCTAGTCTTTCAGGAAACAAAATTTCCAATGGGTGAAAGTCGTTCCTGAAAACCAGCTTCATGGGAGCCGTCATGCTGGACCGGATTACCAAGCCCAAGCCTTTTCTCTGTACCCTGACCCTGATGGCGGTGCTTGCCGCGCCTCCTGCCCAAGCGTTCGAAGCGGCGGCCGCCTACCAGCCCATTTTCGAGACGGCGGCCGACAAGACGATCACGCTGACCGGTCACGATCTGAGCATCGATCAGGTCATCGCCATCGCCCGCAACGGCGCCAAGGTCGAGCTCAGCCCGCAGGCGCTGCAACGTTCGGCGGATGCTTATGGTCTGCTGCTCGAAGGTGCAGCCGAAGGCGTCACGATCTACTGGTTCAATCGCGGCGCCGGCGACCAGCGCGAAACCGTGATCTTTTCCGGCGACCCGACCTCGTCTGAAAACATGAAACTTCTCAAGGACCAGCAGCTCGCCCGCTTCAAGGGCGGCGTCAACCGCGGCTACGGGCCGGAGTTGCAGGAGGAGGCGCTGGTGCGCGCCATCATGGCTATCCGCGCCAACACCATGTCCTATGAGGCGGCCAGCCCGCAGCTGACGCACATGCTTGTCGATATGCTGAACAAGCGCGTCACCCCGATCGTGCAATCGCGCGGCACGCTGGGCGAAGGCGACCTCGCGACGCTCGGCAATATCGGAGCGGCCATGGTCGGCGAAGGCGATGCCTATCTCAAAGGCGTCCGCATGCCGGCCGCGCAGGCGCTCGAACAGGCCGGGCTGAAGCCGCTGGAGCCCTTCGCCGCCGACCAGGCGGCGCTAATCAGCACCAACGCCTATGCGCAGGCGCAAGCCGTGCTGTTGCTGGAGGACGCGCGAAAACTGCTGGAATGGACCGATCTCAGCTACGCCATGGGGCTGAACGGCATGAACTCCAGCGTCACGCCGATCTCCGCGCCTGTTCAGTCGATGCGGCCCTATCCATGGCTGACATGGGACGCCGCCCGCGTCATGGACATGATCAACGGCAGCTATCTCTTCGACAACGATCCGGCCCGCATCATCCAGGATCCGGAAAGCATGCGCGCCTCCAGCCAGCGCCAGGGCTCGGCCTGGCAGGCCTGGGCGGATCTGCGCGATTCCGTCCTGCTGTCGATCAACTCGTCGGATCACAATCCGGCGATCCTGCCCGGCTTGACGCCGCAAAGTTCGCCGGAGCTGAGCACCCCGCAATTCATGAAATATTACATCAAGGGCGGATCGCTGAGTAACGGCAAGTCCGGCTATATCTTCTCCAACGCCAATTGGGACCCCTACCCGATGGCCAACCAGGTCGAGGCCCTCACCAACGCCCTGACCAATCTTGGCGTCGCCGTCGCGCAACGCATCGAACGCTTCCGCAACCCCTTCTTCACCGTGGTCAAGCCGGCCGACGTGCTGAAGCCGGACGAGCGCAAGGACATCCCAAGCTTCGACGGCTACCTGCCGACCGATCTGTGGCAGGAACTGGCCGAACTTGGTTCACCGGTGATGCCGAACGGTCAGGCGATCGTCGCCACGGTCGAGGACCTGGAAGCGCAGACCCGCATCAAGACGCAGCGCGCCCGCGACGCGGTCGACGTGTCGTTCCACCTCGTGGCGCAGGACCTGCTGACGGCAAGCTACTGGATGGAGATCCGCAAGGCGCAGAACTCGGAGCGGAAGTTCGGTGCAGCGCCGACAGCCGCGCTTGCGGCGCTGCGCCAAGTAATCCCCTGGCATCAGGCGGCGTCGGAGCGGCCGAAACGACCGCTCGGCATGGTCGCCTACGACTTCATGCAGGAAAACCCGGCCGCGAAATTCTATTCCGGCGGCCCGCAGGCCCCGAAGCCAGCGCCGCTGCCTTCGGCCGGCGTTTTGCCCAAGTAGCTATCGCGCGGCGATTGCCGCGGCGGCGCCCGCCATGGTCGTGGCGCTGACGCGGTTGGCGATCTTCATGGCGCGCTTGCTTTTCAGAAGCCGGCGCGCCTGCGAAGCGGCCAGCACCCAGGCTAGGTCGATGACGACCAACACGACAGCCATTGTCAGCGTCAGCTCGACCCAGCCGACGACGCTGACCGAGGCGAGATCGATGATGGTCGGCAGCAGCGCCAGATAGAACATCATGATCTTCGGGTTGCCGAGCGTCATCGCCATGCCGGCAAAGAACAGTTTCACAGGCGAATCCTCGCGCGGCATCTCGCCTTCCTTGGCCTCGACCGGCGCCGTCCACATCTTGAACGCTAGCCAGGCGAGATAGGTCACGCCAATCCACTTCACGACGACGAAGGCGTAGTGGAAGGTCTGCGCCACTACGGCCAGCCCGAACACCGCCAGCGACAGCCAGATCGCCTCGCCGATCCACATCGCCAGCAGGAACGGGAAGACGTCGCGGAACCCTTTCGAGATCACCCGCGCCACGAGTGCGGCGATCGATGGGCCGGGCGAACCGGCGGCGACAAAGAGCGCGGCGGCGAAGATCAGCAGCGAGGCGAGATGCATGAGAGCGCTTCCTCTTGAACAGGAACAGACCATACCGGATCGCATCACATTTGGCACGCCTGGCAAGATGCGATCGTTGAGCAAGGAGACAATAGCTAGCAGCGCCGGCGCCGCCCCCTCATCCGCCCTTCGGGCACCTTCTCCCCGTAAACGGGGCGAAGGACGCTCTCTGCTTTCGTCAGTCGCCGGCGTTGCAGGATAGGCGCCAGCATGGCGGCCAGCCCTCTTCTCCCCGTTCACGCAGGGCTGTCCGGGGAAAGGTTCGGGTGAATCGAAATGCCGCATGTGCATGCCCCGTAAGACGGGGATTTTCCGTCTACCTTCTGGTTGTCGAGACTCAGAAAGGGAACGGGGCATGCGCTTTACG
>NZ_RZRY01000026.1:0-25267 GCF_003998035.1 Mesorhizobium sp. M2A.F.Ca.ET.039.01.1.1
GGAGGCAGAGTTCGCGGCGGAAGCCAACGGCTACACCGCGACCAAGCACCAGCGCGAGGTCGGCACCGGCTATTTCGACGCCGTGTCGATGGCGATCACCGGCGGCCAGTCTTCGACCACCGCCATGCATGAATCGACCGAGCACGCCCAGTTCAGGCCGGCGGCCGAGTAACGGATAACAACCAGAGGAAACGCCCGCAGGGCATCTACATCGGGGAGAAGACCAATGGCATCGATAAGCCGCGTCAAGGAAAGGGCGGAAGAGCAATCGAGCGCGATGAGCGTCGACCAGCAGGCGACGATCCGCATGCTCGCCAACGATCTGCACAGGCTCAACCAGTCGGTCATGAAGGCAGTCGAGGCCGGCGTCTCGGTGGAGCTGGTGCGCTCGGCCAGGCACCATGGCGGCGACGGCAACTGGGGTGACCTGCTGATCCCCGTGATCGTCACCCATCAGAGCCATACTTGACGTAACGTCAACAGTCTCGGCGACAGTCTCCCGCGCGTTATACGTTCGGGAGACTGTCGCATTTTTTCGGTTTGTCTCGCCGTCGAGAGGCACGACTTGCGCTGAATTCAGGATTTTCTTGCTATATTCTCAGCCTCGACCGTTTCAGCTTGACACCGGCTGCGATCTCACTCAATTCTGCCTTAGGTTTCAACCCTGCATTGAACCAGAGTGCCTGCCCGCCGATGTGTCCCGCCGACCGTGACGACCACTCCGAAAGACATCCAAGACCGGCAGCCCGCGCCGGTGCGATGGCGGCGGACTTCTCGAAGGTGCTGGTCGTTGGAAAATCATCGATCAACAGGGTCGTGGTGTCGAAAATCGTCGAAAAATCGGGCCTGAAGCCGATCTCGGAATCGCCCGAGGCCGCCGAGAAGACGCTGGCCGGCCAACTGCCCGGCACGGTCATCCTCGACGGCGGCCCCGACAACAAGGATTGCGACCGGCTGATGTCGGCCATCGACGCGCTGCGGCGCGTCTCCGGCAAACCGCTGCCCGCGGTTATCCTGCTCTCAACCAGGAATGGCACATCGGAGAGCCTTGGCCTGTCGAGCATAGTCGATGCGGTCGTCGCCAAGCCGATTACGCCAGAGAGGCTGCAACCGGTGGTCGATCGCCTGACAGGGCGCGGTTAGACCGTAGGACCTTCAACCAACCTTTGCGATAGCCTCGACAAGGCTCGGCAACTCGCCGAGATGGGCAATCTGGCGGAAACGCGACGCCTCGACAGGCGCCTCGGCATGTTCGACCGCCCAGGTCAATTCGTGCGGCACATGGATGCCCCAACCGCCGGCCTCGATGGCGGGAACCACGTCGGACTTGAGGGAATTGCCAACCATCATGCTGCTCTGCGGACCACGGCCATGGCGGCTGAAGATGCGGGCATAGGTGGCGGCGGTCTTGTCGCTGACAATCTCCACCGCGTCGAAGAGGTCACCCATTCCCGACTGCGCAAGCTTGCGCTCCTGATCGAAGAGGTCGCCCTTGGTGATCAGCACCAGATGATAGGAGCCCGCCAGCGCCTCGACCGTCTCGCGCGCATGCGGCAGCGGCTCGATCGGGTGGCTGAGCATCTCGCGGCCGGCGGCCAGGATCTCGCCGATGATCGAACCAGGCACCTCACCACCGGTGATCTCGACCGCCGTCTCGATCATCGACAGGGTAAAACCCTTGATGCCGAAGCCGTAGAGGGCGAGGTTGCGCCTTTCCGCCTCGAGCAGCCTTGCGGCGATATGCTCATGGTCGCCGTGCTCCGCCAGCATTTCGGCAAAGCGCTTCTCGGTCATGCGGAAGAACTGCTCATTGTGCCACAGCGTGTCGTCTGCATCGAAGCCGATTGTGGTCAAATGAGAGGCGGGCCCGTTCTTCATGACGGCCGGTGTACCTGCTGTTGCGGCGCGCCGCCAGCCTGAAGACGGATGGCTGGTTGTCCCGCCTCCCCTTTCCTTTCCCCGTGGTGCCCGGCTATAGTCCGAAATCCGCAACACAATCTGGTGAATGATGCCGCCTGAGAAAAAGGAAGTCCGTCCGTCAAGCCGGGGGGGACGCGCCCGCACGCCTGCCTTCCTGAAAAACGAACGCGGTGTGAAGAACTGGAAGGAAGCCAGCGCCTGGCTGGAGTGGCGCGGCATCGAGGACATCGAATGCATCACGCCGGACCAGGCCGGGGTTGCCCGCGGCAAGATGATGCCGTCGAAGAAATTCACCTCCAACACCTCGCTGGCGCTGCCGTCAGCCGTGTTCATGACGACGATCTCCGGCGGCTACCCGGAAGACGGCAACGGCTTCCACTATCCCGAGGACGACGGCGACCTGAAGCTCTTGCCCGATCTCTCGACGCTGACCGTGGTGCCGTGGGAAGAGGACCCGACGGCGGCGGTGATCTGCGACCTCGTGCACCAGGACGGCCGCTCGGTCGAGTTCACGCCGCGCAACGTGCTGAAGCGCGTGCTTGCGGCCTATGACGAGCGCGGGCTCAAACCGGTCGTGGCACCCGAGATCGAATTCTATCTGGTACGCAAGAACCCCGACCCGGACTATCCGCTGACGCCGCCCGTCGGGCGCTCGGGGCGGCCGATCGGCGGCGGCGCCGGCTATTCGATCGCCGGCGTCAACGAGTTCGACGAGCTGATCGACGACATCTACCATTTCTCGGAACGGCAGGGCCTGGAGATCGACACGCTGATCCATGAGGAAGGCGCCGGCCAGCTCGAGATCAATCTGCGGCACGGCAACCCGATCGAGCTCGCCGACCAAGTGTTCATGTTCAAGCGCACCATCCGCGAGGCGGCGCTGAAGCACGAGATCTACGCCACCTTCATGGCCAAGCCGATCCAGGGACAGCCGGGCTCGGCCATGCATATCCACCAGTCCGTGGTCGACAAGAAGACCGGCAAGAACATCTTCTCGGCCGAGGACGGCTCCGAGACAGACGCATTCTTCCACTTCATCGGCGGCATGCAAAAGCATGTGCCGAACGCGCTGGTGATGTTCGCGCCCTACGTCAACTCCTACCGCCGGCTGACTCAACAGGCCTCGGCTCCGGTCAACAACAAATGGGGCTACGACAACCGCACCACCGCCTTCCGCGTGCCGCGCTCGGACCCGGCGGCGCGGCGCGTCGAAAACCGCATCCCGTCGTCGGACGCCAACCCCTATCTGGCGCTGGCCGCGTCGCTGGCCTGCGGGCTGGTGGGCATGAACAACAAGATCAAGGCGGAACCGCCGGTGCTGACGACCGCCAACGCGGATGAAATCGACCTGCCGCGCGGCCTTCTGGAGGCGGTCGGCCTCTTCGAGGACGATACGGAGCTCGGCGCCATCCTCGGCAAATCCTTCGCCGCTACCTACACCGCGATCAAACGCGCCGAGTTCGAGACCTTCATGGAAGTGATCAGCCCATGGGAGCGGGAATATCTGCTGCTCAATGTGTGAGGAAAGGCAGTAGGGGAGTAAGGCAGTAGGGCAGTAGGGGGAACGATGGCGAAGATCGAATCGTACAGGGATTTGGTCGTCTGGCAGCAGGCTATGGACCTCGCAGTTTCGATCTACGAAACGACAAGGGCCTGGCCGAAGGAAGAACTCTATGGATTGACAACTCAGCTACGCAGGGCAGCCGCTTCCGTGCCTGCCAACATCGCTGAGGGCTATGGACGAGAAAGCCGAGCGTCCTATCAACAGTTTCTTAGATTGCACAGGGATCACTCAAAGAGTTGGAAACTCACTTGCTGATCGCGCAGCGCGTCGGAATCACCTCCAACGAAGCAGCTCAACAATTGATGGTGCGAAGTGAGAGCGTAGGAACACTCTTGCGGCTCCTCATCCGTAAATTAGCGCCCGAGTAGCTCCTACTCCCCTACTCCCCTACTCCTACTCACTACAAATCATTGCTCTGCGGCAGGATCACCAGATCCCGGATGGTGATGTTTCTCGGCCGCGTCAGCATGAACAGGACGGCTTCCGCGACCTCGACAGGCTGCATCAGCCCGCCGGCCGCCAGCTCGTCCTCAAGCTTCTGCTTCGGCCAATCGCTGATCAGCGCCGTCACCACCGGGCCGGGCGCCACGGCGCCGACGCGCAGGCCGTGCTTGGCGACCTGACGGCGCAGCGTGTGGACGAAGGCCTGGATGGCGTGCTTGGAGGCCGTGTAGACCGGCTCCCAGACGACGGGCACCAGCCCGGCGATCGAGCTGGTGACGATGATGTCGCCAGTCTTGCGTCCGACCATGTGTGGCAGCACCGCATGCACCGAACGGAACACCGAGTTGATGTTGAGATTCAGCATGCGGTCCCAGGCATCCGGATCACCGTTGAGGATCTCGCCGCCGACATAGGAGCCGGCATTTGCGTGGAAAATGTCTAGCTGGCCGGCCTTGTCGAGGATGCCGGGCAGCATGGTCGCCACGCTGGCGGGGGTGGTGAGGTCGATCACCAGTGGGATCGCGCCGTCGCCGAACTCGGCGACGACCTCCTTCAGCCGGTCCTCGGCGCGGTCGACCAGCACGACGCGGGCGCCGGCGGCAAGCATCGCCCTGGCGCATTCGAGGCCGATGCCCGATGCCGCGCCGGTGACCGCGGCGACTTTTCCCGAAAGATCTTGAGCCATGTGTACCCTTCTCGTTTGAACGGATCAGGCGCGGCCGTGCGAGGCACGGGAACGGCGCGCGAGGGAGTCGACGATCACGGCGATGGCCAGAACGGCACCGGTGATCATGTATCGAAGCGACGAGGACAGATCGAGCAGCGTCAGCCCGCTGGCGATCGACTGGATGACGATGATGCCGAGCAGCGCGGAATAGGCGCTGCCGCGGCCGCCGAACAGGCTGGTGCCGCCGATGACCGCGGCCGCGATGGCGTTCAAATTGACGTCGCCGGTGCCGGCCTGCTGGCTGGCGGAAGCGAGCCGGGCGGCTGCAAGCACGCCGCCCAGCGCGGCGAACAGCGAGCACAGGGCGAAGGCGCTGAGATAGATGGCGCGCACCTTGATGCCGGCACGCCGTGCCGCCTCGCGGTTGCCGCCGACGGCGGTCATCGAACGCCCCCATTTGGTCCGGGTCAGCGCATAGTTCATCGCCACGACTAGGCCAGCGAAGAGGCCGAACATCCACGGGATGCCGCGCGACTGGTTGAGGTACGCGACGATCAGCTCGAGGCTGATCGTTATGGCGGCGACGCGCAGGACGAGCCCGGCCACGGACGGCGTCGACAGATTGGCCGCGCGTCGGCGCGCGAAGGTGCGAAGCCCGCTGACCAGCATCGCCAAACCCGGGATCGCGGCAAGCGTGTGCGAGACCCATTTCGGCATCACCATCAGCTGGCCGAAATCCACCAGGGGCGAGCCATAGGGCAGGTTGATCGAGCCGGTGGAGCCGAGGATGTAGAGCTGCATGCCCAGCACCGCGAGCAGGCCGGCCAGCGTCGAAACGAAGCTCGGCATGCCGAGGCGGTTGAACAGCAAGGCATAGAGCGAGCCGATCAGGGCGCCGAAGGCCAGCGCGGCCAGGATCGCCAGCGCGACCGGCCAGCCCTGGTTGACCCACAGCGTGCCGACCATCGCCGAGGCGAAGCCGCTGATGGAGCCGACCGACAGGTCGATCTCGCCGACCATCAGCACGCAGACGATGCCGAGCGCGATCACACCGACGGTCGAGCAATCGAACAGGAGATTGACCAGATTGCTGCTCGAAACGAACACCGGGTTGAGGCTGGTGAAGACCGTCCAGATCACTAGTAGACCGACGATGACCGGCAGCGAGCCGAGGTCGCCGCTGCGCACGCGGTCGAGAAAGGCGCGGACCGCCCCGCCAATGCCGGCCTCATGCTTGACGCGCGCATCGGCGCGGTCGAGCGCCAGAGGAGCCGAATTGCCTTGCTCCGTCATGGGCGCTGCTCCCCCGCCTGTGCGCTGTGATCGCGTTCCATACGCAGGCGCTCGGCGCGCCGCGACACCGCGTTGTTGGACGCGCCGGTGATGGCGCTGACCAGATCCTGGTTCGAGGCGTCGGGTTCGAAGACGCCGTTGTTGCGCCCGAGCCTCAGCACCACGATGCGGTCGGCGACGGCGCGGACATCCTCCATGTTGTGGCTGATCATGACGACGCCGAGACCGCGCGCGCGGACGCGGTCAATGAGGTTGAGTACTTCCGCCGTCTGCGCGACGCCAAGGGCGGCGGTCGGCTCGTCGAGCAGGATGAGTTTCGGCTCGAGCAGCAGCGAGCGCGCTATGGCGACCGTCTGGCGCTGGCCGCCGGACAGCGAGGCGACCGCTTCACGCACGCTTGGAATGCGCGCCGACAATTCGTTGAGCAGCGTCCAGGCGCGCATCTCCATCGCCACCTCGTCCAGCCGAAGCGGGCTGAGCTCGTTGCCGAGGAAAATGTTGGCGACGACATCGAGGTTCTCGCAAAGCGCGAGGTCCTGGAACACCGTGGCGATGCCGAGCGTCAGCGCCGCGCGCGGGTCGGGCAGCGTGACCGGCCGACCCCGGAAATTGATCGTTCCCGAGCTCGGCTGATGCACGCCGGCCAGAATCTTGACCAGTGTCGACTTGCCGGCGCCGTTGTCGCCGACCAGGGCGACGACCTCGCCTGCATGGACGTCGAAGTCGATATCGGTCAGCGCCGAGACGGCGCCGAAATTCTTCGATATGCCGCGCAGGCTGAGCACCAGCTCGCCGACGGATGCCGACCCTTCAGGACTTTCGCTCATGCGCCGCCTTTCTTGACAGTCGTTGCCTGGCATCCGGCCGCCCATGGGCGGCCGGATGCCACTTGATCAGTTGGTGATGCCGAGCTTCTTGCAGCCTTCGGCATAGCGGTCGACGCAGAGCTCGGCCGCCGTGTTGATCTTCTTGTCGATGATCTCGGCCTTGAGGTTCTCCTGCGTCACCACCGCTGGCGTGAAGAGCTGCGAGGGCGTGTCGTAGAGCGTCATCTCGGCCTTCGGCGTCTCGCCCGACAGGAGCTTGACGGCGACGTTGGCCGCGGCGGCCGCGACAATCTCGCTCGGCTTGGAGATGGTGTTGTACTGATCACCGGCGATGATCAGTTGCAGAGCCGCGATCGTCGCGTCGTTGCCGGTCACCGGCGGAACCGGATCGACGCCGGCCGCCTTGAAGGCCGCGATCGCGCCGCCGCCGGTGCCGTCATTGGCGGCGACCACGCCGAGGATCTTGGCGCCGAAGCGCGTGACTTGGCCGCTCGCCCATTGCTGGGCCTTCGGCGGCGCCCATTCCGGCGTGTCGAACTCGGCCAGGATCGGGTAGCCGCTGTTGTCGAGGCCTTCGTGGATGCCCTTCTTGATGAGACCGGCGGCCGCGTCGGTCGGCGAGCCGTTGATCTGCAGCAGGCCGCCATTGGCCGGGTCGACCTTGAGCGCCTTGAGATGCTCGACCAGCGAATCCGCGATCGCCTTGCCGATGCCTTCATTGTTGAAGGACACGTAGAAATCGGCGGGCGCCGTCGGAATGGGCCGGTCATAGGCGATCACCCTGACGCCCTGGCTCTGCGCCAGCTTGACCAGCGAGGCGGCGGCGGTGGAATCGACCGGATCGAGCACGATCGCTTTGGCGCCTTGCGAGATTACCGAATTGAACTGCTGCTGCTGGCGAGCCGCATCCGCATCGGCGTTCTGGTAGATCACCTTGCATCCGGGGCACAGTTTCTTCATCTCGGCGACGAAGCCCGGATAGTCGTGCTGCTCGTAGCGGGTCGATGCCTGGTCGGGCATCAGGAAGGCCACCGTGGCGTCGGTGACGGTGTCGGCGAAGGCTGCCGTGCTGCCGAGCAGCGAGACGGCGAAAACGGCCGCGATGGTCGATTTCAAGGCAAACGGCGATTTCCAAGCATGTCTGGTCATTCGAATGTCTCCCTTTCGAGAAATGGTTTCACGGGGCCTGCGCGGTGAACGGCGCGCCAGGCCTTGACTGCATGTCGAACTGTTGAAAGGAGTATGATCAGTCGGCTGAGGATCGATCCGATCCTGGTAAAGCCGCGCAAACATCCTCCTGAAGTGCTGGATTTCACAACAAACGATCTCCAGCACCGGGTGCGTTACACCCCGCGTTCTTCCTTCCCTGAATGTCTCTTTTGTGTTGACGCAATTCCTTTTGGAATTGCTTTGAGCTCCTCCCGGTTTCCTCCCTGTTAGGCGGCAATCTCCGCGTTGATGTTCTCAGCCAGCAAGGCCCGGAAGCGCGAAGGCGACATGCCTTTCTGCGCCAGGAACTGGCGGTTGAAATTTGAGATGTTGTTGTAGCCGGCGGCGTAGCAGATCTCGGTGATCGACATCTGCGCCTCGCTCATCAACAGCTGGCAGGCAAGGTTGATGCGCAGCCGGTTGACATATTGCACCAGCGCCATGCCGGTGTGGCGGCGGAAGCTGCGCGAGAAGGCGCTCGGGCTGCGCCCGGCGATCTCGGCCAGCGTCCCTTCGCTGAACGGCTCGGTCAGGTGGCAATTGATGTAGGCGAGCGCCTGGTTGATGCCTGCCGACATGAAGCCGGAGGGGTCGGGCAGATAGCCGGCGCTGGCCAGCGTGCGGACGTCGCCGGCGCGGTTCAAGATGTCGAGCACGGCCATGAACAGCGACAGGCGACGCACGCCCTGCGCCTCGGTCAACTCCGCCAGCAGAGGCGCCGCAAGCTCGGCCGTCGCCGGCGAGAACAGGGCGCCGCGGCGGCTGGTTTCAAGGATACCGGCGCAGGCGGCAAGTTCGGGCAAGGCGGCTGAAGCGCTGGCGATGAATTCTTCGGAGAACTGGACGACGCGGCCGCGCAGCGGCACGGTCTCGCCCGGCGGCACGTCGCTGACCCAATTGTGCGGCAGGTTCGGCCCGGTGAGCACCAGATTGCCTGGCTCGAACTCACCGATGAAGTCGCCGACGAAATAACGGCCAGTGGTGGCGACGACCAGATGCAGTTCGTATTCGGGATGGAAGTGCCAGCGCACGGTGCGGAAAGGATAGCCGTGGGCCCAGGCCTTGAACGACTCTCCCTGTCTGATCTGGACGACTTCCAGGTCCGGATTCATGTTCATTTCCTCCCCGCGCGGGTCCGGTCTTGTGACCGGTTGCTGCGCTTCGTCAGGCGGGCCCGTCTCTTCCCACTGGCCGCCGTGATTGAAAGCTTAGGCGGCAATTGAAGCCCCTGCCACCACGGCTTGTCCACCCAAGCGATACTTTTTTGACGTTTTGGAGCGGACCGAAGCAAGCCGATGTTGTGAAAGCACTTCCTTAACCATAGCGGTTCAGGATCGTCCCCTGGTCAGTGGGGACACCCTGATTGAAAAAGCCGGCGCGCCCTCTTCGCCGCCTGGCGCTTCTCGCTGCGGCGGTTGTGCTGGGTACGGCGGCAAAGGCCTCGGATTTCTCCGAGCCGTGGAAGAATGCCGCCCGCCCGTTGGTGATCGACGCCTATGAATACAATTCGATCGACTGGCAGCAGCTCGTCACCGACAAGCGCGTCGCCGGCTTCATCAACAAGGCGTCCGACGGGCTGCCGCCGCCCTACTTCTGCTTCGGCGCCGAGGCGGACGTGAAACTCTGCAAGGCGCAGTGGAAGCGCTATGCGGTGACGCGTGAATTGTTCCAGACGCGCAAGGTGGTGGCCAAGGCGCTCGGCCTGAAATGGGGCGCCTATCACCTGGCCCGTCCCGGCAACCCGGTCGAGCAGGCCAACAACTTCATCGACTTCGCCGAGCCGGCGCCCGACGAGTTGATGGCTCTCGACATCGAAGGCATCGATCCGATGCAATGGATGTCGCTGGAGGACGCCGAGGAATTCGTGCGCCAGGTGCACCGCCGCGTCGGCCGTTTCCCGGTGCTCTATGTCAATGGCAAGACGGCGCAGTATATCGCCGACAATCGCTACCAGTACCGTCTGCTGTCGCGGCTGCCGCTCTGGTATGCGCGCTACAAGCCCGACATCGAGGTGCATTTCCCGATGGGCAACTGGCAGGGCTACGCACTGTGGCAATTCTCGGCGCAGGCCAATTGCGGGCGTTTCCGCTGCCCTTATCGGGTGCCCGGCACGCCCAACGACATCGATGTCAGCGTCGCGCCGATGAGCGCTGACCAGCTGCGCCAGCAATGGGCCTTTGGCGGCCTGCTCGACGTGCCGGCCGACTACCTCGCTTCGATCCCGGTGCCGCTCTCGCGCGAAAAGGCGCTGGCCGGCAAGGTCACCATCACCTATGCCGATGTGGCGACGCCGCCGACGGTGGAAGAAATGGTCGCGGTGCTCGGCGCGCGCTGGGAGAAATTCCGCGACGGCTTCCGCATGCCGGTGGTGAAGACGGTGCCGCAGCGCCCGAGCTTCGGCATCGTGCAATATGTCGCCTGGAAGCGGACCGGGCAGCGCACGCCCGACCAGATCGACGCGGCCTTCGCCGCCGCCGATCCGGTGAAGACCGCTTCGACCGCTCTCGACCAAAGGCGGCACTGATTCCCCAGGCATCAGCGGTGGCTGCCGAGGCTGGCATACATGCCGGTGGTGCGGAACTGCGTCGGCGTGATGCCGTAGAAACGGCGGAAGACCTTCGAGAAATAGTTCGCATCCTCGAAGCCGCAGAGCACAGCCACTTCCTTGACCGGCAGGAAATCGGCCTTGGTGAGGAGCTTGGCCGCGCGCTGCAGGCGTTGCTGCAGCACGAATTCGGCAGGCGGCAATCCTTCGCTCTCGGCGAAGCAGCGCGAGAAATGGGCGCGGCTGAGGCCGCTGATCTCGACCAGCTCCGCCACCGGCAGCGGCTTGTCGAGATTGGCGTTGATATGGTCGATGACCGGCTGCATGGCGCTTTGCTTCTCGGCGAAGGCATGCGAGCCGAAGACATCGTCGTAGAGCGCCATCGCCGCCTCATAGGCGATCGCGGAGGCCGCACCAGGCGAACCCGCTCCCTTGATCAGTCGCAGGCTGCAATCGGCAAGGTGATCGACGGTCGCCGGCTGCAGCCGGAACACCGGGCCGGAGACGCTGAGGATCGACTTGTGGATGCGCAGCGCTTCCTCACCGTTCATCGAGATCCAGAAGTATTCCCAGCGGTCGCCCTGCCCCAGCCAGTAGCGATGATTGTGCGGCACCAGAACCAGCAGCGTGTCGTTCGCCTGCAGACGGTAGTTGCGGTTCTCGTAGCGCAGCTGACCGGTGCCGCTGATCGTGTGCTGGAGCACCGTGAACGGGGTCTGGCCACGCTTTCTCCCGTCCCAGTCATAGGTTTCGTCCTCGCGCACCTCATAGCCGGTGCTTGTCGGCATGGCATGCAGCCGCTGGCGCCCGCGCGGCAGCGAAATCGTCCGCATCAGCTTTCCATTGGCGATCAGGTCCCGCAGCACAAAATTACCCTCGAAAGCATAATCCTTCTCTGGCGGTGCCCGCCAATAAGGCATAATCCAACTTCTCAGAACGCGAAAGACCCGCGGTCGAGGAGCGGGCGGGAGGAGAAAGAGCCGGATTTCCGGCTTTGAGTGGCTGGCGCGCGATGGCGCGTGGCCAAATCCTCCTTTGTCGCTCCTTGCCTGGCATTCAGTTGGATCAAGGTGAAGGTGATGAGCTTCAAAATCGCTATTATCGGCGCCGGCAGCGTCGGCTTCACAAAGAAGCTGTTCACCGACATTCTGTGCGTGCCTGAATTCCAGGACATCGAATTCGCGCTGACCGACATCAGCGAGCACAATCTCGGGATGATCAAGGCGATCCTCGACCGGATCGTCGAGGCGAACAAACTGCCGACCAAAGTGACGGCGACGACCAATCGCCGCGAGGCGCTGGAGGGCGCGCGCTACATCATCAGCTGCGTGCGCGTCGGCGGGCTGGAGGCCTATGCCGACGACATCCGCATCCCGCTGAAATATGGCATCGACCAGTGCGTCGGCGACACGATCTGCGCCGGCGGCATCCTCTACGGCCAGCGCAACATTCCGGTGATCCTCGACTTCTGCAAAGACATTCGCGAGGTCGCCGCGACGGGCGCGAAATTCCTCAACTATGCCAACCCGATGGCGATGAACACCTGGGCGGCGATCGAATACGGCAAGGTCGACACGGTCGGGCTCTGTCACGGCGTCCAGCACGGCGCCGAACAGATCGCCGAAGTGCTCGGCGCGAAATCGCCCAGAGAGCTCGACTATGTCTGCTCCGGCATCAACCACCAGACCTGGTTCATCGAGCTCAAGCTGAACGGCCGGCCGATCGGCAAGGACGAACTGGTCGCCGCCTTCGAGGCGCACCCGGTCTATTCGAAGCAGGAAAAGCTCAGGATCGACGTGCTGAAGCGCTTCGGCGTCTATTCGACCGAAAGCAACGGGCATCTCTCCGAATACCTCCCCTGGTACCGCAAGCGCCCCGACGAGATCACGCGCTGGATCGACATGTCGGACTGGATCCATGGCGAGACCGGCGGCTATCTGCGCTACTCGACCGAAACCCGCAATTGGTTCGAGACGGAATATCCGCAGTTCCTCGAAGCGGCGTCGAAGCCGATCGATCCGTCAAAACGCTCCAACGAGCATGCCAGCCACATCCTCGAGGCGCTGGAGACCAACCGCGTCTATCGCGGTCACTTCAACGTCAAGAATAATGGCGTGATCACCAACCTGCCGCAGGACGCGATCATCGAATCGCCCGGCTTCGTCGACCGTTTCGGCATCAACATGGCGGCCGGCATCACGCTGCCGGAAGCCTGTGCGGCAACCTGCATGGCCTCGATCAACGTGCAGCGCATGTCGGTGCATGCGGCGATCGTCGGCGACATCGATCTGTTGAAGCTCGCCGTGCTGCACGATCCGCTGGTGGGTGCGGTGTCGACGCCGGAAGAGGTCTGGCAGATGGTGGACGAGATGGTGGTCGCTGAAGCCGCATGGCTGCCGCAATATGCGCACGCCGTTCCGGCGGCGAAGGAGCGGCTTTCGAAAGCACACGTCAAGACCCGCGAATGGGCGGGCGCCGCGCGGCGCAACGTGCGCTCGATCGAGGAACTGCGCGCCGAAAAGGCGGCGCTGAAACAGGCCGGTTGAGCCTAAAGGCAAGCAGGCCGGGTCGCAGGAGGCAGCTCGGCAAGAAATTCACAAGAGGCGGGCAGCAGCAGACGTCCAAAAACATCTGGGAGGAGACTATGAGGACTTTTCGTAGAACTGGCATTGCCGCCGGGCTGATGCTCGGCGTTTCAGTCCATGCGCTCAACGCCTTCGCTTCCGAGCCGACGATCCCGCCGCAGCCTGCGACATTCCCGGCCGAGGGCAAGATCCACTATGTGGCGCGCGACTCCATCCTGGAGTTCAAGGCGCTGCCGGAATATCACGAGCCGGACTGGGTGACGGAGAAATACGTCAAGACCGGCAAGCTGCCGCCGGTCAAGGACAGGCTGCCGAAGGAACCGCTGGTCTTCAAGACGGCCAACATGCCGGATGGCATCGGCGTCTATGGCGACACGATGCGCCATGTCATCGGCGGCAGGCCGGAAGGCTGGAACTACGGCGCCGGCCAGACGCAAGGCTGGGGCGGCATCGACATCGGGCTTTCCGAATGCCTAACGCGCACGGCGCCGCTGTTCCAGGTCGAGGCCAAGGACACCGAGCCGCTGCCCAACCTCGCCAAGAGCTGGGACTGGTCGAGCGACGGCCACAAGCTGACCATGCATCTGATCGAAGGCGCCAAATGGTCCGACGGCGCGCCCTTCAATGCCGACGACGTGATGTTCTACTGGGACGACGAGGTGGTCGATCCGAACGTCTCGCCGCTCAACGGCGCCACGCCGGAGACTTTCGGCGTCGGCACGACGCTGAAGAAGATCGACGACTACACCGTGGAGTGGACGTTCAAGGAGGCGTTCCCGCGGCAATATCTCTATGCCATGGCCTATGGCACTTTCTGCCCCGGCCCCTCGCACATCCTCAAGCCGCAGCATCCGAAATATTCGAAGAACACCTACGACCAGTTCAAGAACGCCTTCCCGCCGGAATATATGAACATGCCGGTGATGGGCGCCTGGGTTCCGGTCGAATACCGGCCGGACGACATCATCGTCATGCGCCGCAATCCCTATTATTGGAAGGTCGACGAGAAGGGCAACCAGCTGCCCTATCTCAACGAGCTGCAATACAAGCTCTCGACCTGGGCCGACCGCGACGTGCAGGCTGTTGCCGGCTCGGGCGATTTCTCCAACCTCGAACAGCCGGAGAACTTCGTCGCCTCGCTGAAGCGTGCTGCTGACAAGAATGCACCGGCACGCCTCGCCTTCGGGCCGCGTCTCATCGGCTACAATCTGCGCATGAATTTTTCCGCCAATGGCTGGGGCAACCCGGACGAACGCGGCCAGGCGATCCGCGAGCTGAACCGCAACGAGGATTTCCGCAAGGCCGTCACCATGGCGCTCGACCGCAAGGCGCTGGGCGACTCGCTGGTCAAGGGCCCGTTCACCGCCATCTATCCGGGCGGCTTCTCATCCGGCACCAGCTTCTATGACCGCAAGTCGACGGTCTATTATCCGTTCGATCTCGAAGGCGCCAAAGCATTGCTCGCCAAGGCCCGCCTCAAGGATACGGACGGCGACGGCATTGTGAACTTCCCGGCCGGCACCGCGGGCGGCAAGGATGTCGAGATCGTGATGCTGGTCAACAACGACTACACCACCGACAAGAGCCTTGCCGAAGGCGTGGTCGCGCAGATGGAGAAGCTCGGCCTGAGGGTCGTGCTCAACGGGCTTAACGGCACGCAGCGCGATGCCACACAATATTCCGGCCGCTTCGACTGGCTGATCCGGCGAAACGAAACCGAGCTCACCTCCGTCGTTCAAAATACCGAGCAGCTGGCGCCGGTCGGCCCGAAGACCAGCTGGAACCATCGCGCGCCGGAAAGCGGCCAGGTCGACATGATGCCGTTCGAAAAGGATCTCGTCGACATCGTCAACAAATTCGTGTCGACGCAGGACAACGACCAGCGTGCCGAGCTGATGCGAAAGTTCCAGAAGATCTCGACCGAGCATGTCTACAATGTCGGCCTGACGGAATATCCGGGCGCGCTGATCGTCAACAAGCGTTTCTCCAACATTCCGCAGGGCACGCCGATCTTCATGTTCAACTGGGCCGAGGATTCGATCATCCGCGAGCGCGTGTTCGTCAAGGCGGACAAGCAGGCAAAATACGAGTTGTTCCCCAACGAACTGCCCGGCAAGCCTGGCGATAAGGGACCGATGGATTAAGCTTTACCTCCCCTGACGAAGAGATGTCCGGCCGCGTTGCGGCGCGGCCGGACAAAGCAATTCCTCCAAATGCATCGAATGCGCGACCGGCCAGAAAGGAAATAGACCGTCCATGTTGCGATTCCTGCTCATGCGCATCGCCTCGGCCGTTCCCGTCCTCGCCATTCTGAGCCTGGTCACCTTTGCCATCATCCAGGCGCCGCCTGGCGACTATGCCGACTACATCAAATCGCAGCTGATCAACCAGGGCGGCGCCTCCTATGCCGAAGCCGACGCGCAGGCACAGGCCTATCGTATCGAACATGGCCTCGATAAGCCGTTGCCCGTCCAGTATCTCAACTGGATCGGCGGCATCATCACGCGCGGCGATTTCGGCTACAGCCTCTACTACAACAAGCCGGTGGCCGATGTGGTGGGCGAACGCCTGCCGCGCACGCTGCTGCTTGCGCTGGTCTGCCACCTGCTCGCCTCGGTGCTCGGCATCACCTTCGGCATATGGGCGGCGACGAGGCAGTATAGCTGGATCGACTCCACGCTCTCGGCGATCTCGTTCCTCGGCATGACAGTGCCGCGCTTCCTGATGGCGCTGATCATCGTCTATCTGCTGGTCTTCCAGTTCAACGTTTCGGAGATCGGCTCGTTCTTCTCGCCGCAGTATGGCGGCGCGCCGTGGTCGTGGGCGAAGTTCGTCGACCTGGTCAAGCATGTCTGGCCGGTGGTGGCGATCGCGACCTTCGGCGGGCTCGCTTACAACATGCGCGTCATGCGCGGCAACCTGCTAGACACGCTGAACATGCAATATGTCGAGACGGCCAAGGCCAAGGGCCTGACCGGCGGCGCCGTCGTCATGCGGCACGCCGTGCCCAATGCGCTGCATCCGCTGGTGATGTATCAGGGCGTGGTGCTGCCCTATATGCTGACCGGCGAGATCGAGACGGCGATCATCTTCGCGCTGCCGACCGTCGGGCCGGCGATCGTCGGCTCGATGGCGGTGGGCGACGTTTATGTGACGGCCACCTTCATGATGGTGCTGTCGGCGACGCTGATCATCGGCAACATCATCGCCGACATGCTGCTCGTGCTGCTCGATCCCCGCATCCGCCAATTCGGGGAGCGCTAGATGCTGGCGCGCGACCCCTCCCCGCCGCCGCCAGCCGAAGGCGTGGCCATAGCCGAGCCGGCGCACGGCAATGAGAGCTATATCGCGCTGGTCTGGCGCCGGCTAAAGCGCTCCTGGACCGGCATGGCCGGGCTCTTCCTGGTCGTGCTTCTGCTCGTCATGGCGGTGTTCGCGGATTTCATCGCACCTTCGGATCCGAAGGCGACCGACGTCGCCTTCGCGCCGCCGCAGGTGCCGAGCTTTCACGACAAGGACGGCAATCTCACCTTCCAGCCAAGGATCTATGCGCTGGCCGACTCGGCAGATCTCGATCCGGTCACCTTCCAGCCGATCGTCGGCCCCGACTACGATCATCCGCGGCTGCTCGGCTTCTTCGTCGAGGGTGCGCCCTACAGGCTCTTCGGGCTGATCCCGGCGGACCGGCACTTGTTCGGGTCGATGGACGGCCAGCCCGTGCATTTCCTAGGCACCGACAAGTTCGGCCGCGACGTGCTCTCACGCGCCATCCACGGCTCGCGGGTCTCGCTGATGATCGCGCTGACGGTGGTCTTCATCATCACCGTCATCGGCACCATCGTCGGCATGGTCTCCGGCTATTTCGGCGGCAAGTTCGATGTCTGGATGCAGCGCTTCGTCGAGCTGGTGCTCGCCTTCCCGCAGCTGCCACTCTATCTCGCGCTGACGACGCTGATCCCGGTCACCGCGCCGACCAATGTCTTCCTCGCCTTCGTCATCGTCGTCATGTCGGCGCTGGGCTGGGCGCAGATGTCGCGCGAGGTGCGCGGCAAGACGCTGGCGCTGGCGCGGATCGACTATGTACGCGCGCCATGGCGGTCGGCGCCACCGACCGGCGCATCATCATGCAGCACATTTTTCCCAATGTGATGTGCCACGTCATCGTCGCCGTGACGATCGCCATCCCGACGGTGGTGCTACTCGAAGCCTTCCTCGGCTTCCTCGGCTTCGCCGTGAAGCCGCCGCTGATCTCCTGGGGGCTGATGCTGCAGGACACGGCGACCTATTCGGTCATCGGCACCTATCCCTGGATCCTGTCGCCGGTCGGCTTCGTGCTGGTCACCGTCTTTGCCTTCAATGCGCTGGGCGACGGCCTGCGCGATGCCGTCGATCCGTATTGAGGTGGCCGGGATGACGACGATCGCGCTCGCAGACAATTTCGCACCGGCCGTCCGGCTCGACCACGCCGCGCGCCATGAACAGCCCATCATCGACGCCCGCAACATCGGAGTCGCGTTCAAGGTGGAGCACGGCACCGTCGAGGCGGTGAAGGACGTCTCGTTCCAGCTCTACCGCGGCGAAACCATAGCCATCGTCGGCGAATCCGGTTCCGGCAAATCGGTGACGGCGCGCACCGTGATGGGATTGTTGTCGCGGCGTGCGACCGTGTCGCCACGCTCGAGCGTAGACTATTGCGGGCAAAATATCCTCGAATTCCCCGAGGCTGCCCGGCGCAAGCTGCGCGGCAACCGCATCTCGATGATCTTCCAGGAACCGATGAGCTCGCTCAATCCGATCTACACGGTCGGCAGCCAGATCGTCGAAGCGATCCGGGTCCACCGCAGGGTGAGCCGCAGGGAAGCCTGGGCGCGGGCGCTCGAGCTCCTGAAGCATGTCCAGATCCCCGAGCCGGAGGCCAGACTCAAGCAGTATCCGCATCAGCTCTCCGGTGGCCAGCGGCAGCGCGTGATGATCGCCATGGCCTTGGCCAACGACCCCGACGTGCTGATCGCCGACGAGCCGACAACGGCGCTCGACGTCACGGTGCAGGCGCAGATCTTGAACCTGATCCGCAATCTTCAGAAAGAGCTGAAGATGGCGGTGATCCTGATCACCCACGACCTCACCGTGGTGCGCAAATTCTCCGACTATGTCTATGTCATGCAGCATGGCGAGATGCGCGAGCACAATGTCACCGAGCGGCTCTTTGCCAATCCGCAGCATCCCTACACGCAGCGGCTGCTCGCTTCCGAACCGCATGGCCAGCCGAAGCCGCTGCCGGAAGGCAGCGGCACCATCCTCGAGGCGAACGGCGTGCGCGTATGCTTCATGCTGCGCCACGGAACGTTCCTGAAACCCGACTGGCGCGAGCTGGTCGCGGTTGACGATCTCGACCTGAAGCTCTGCCGCCACGAGACGCTGGGGCTGGTCGGCGAATCCGGCTCCGGCAAGACGACCTTCGGTCAGGCGCTGCTCAGATTGCAGGACGCCAAGCGCGGGGAAATCCGCTTCGACGGCCGGCCGATCGAGAAGCTGTCGCGCGGCGAGATGCGGCCGCTGCGTTCGCGCATGCAGATCGTCTTCCAGGACCCGTTCTCCTCTCTCAACCCGCGCATGACGATCGGCCAGATCATCGAGGAAGGACTGGTCGTCAACAGGCTGGGCGCGACGCGGCGCGAACGGGTCGAGCGGGTGCGCGAGGCGCTGGTCAGCGCCGGCATGCCCGGCAACATCCTGTCGCGCTTCCCGCATGAATTCTCCGGCGGCCAGCGGCAACGCATCGCGATCGCGCGGGCGATCGCGCTGGAGCCGGAATTCATCCTGCTCGACGAACCGACATCGGCGCTCGATCTTTCGGTGCAAGCGCAGATCATCGACCTGCTGCGCAAGCTGCAGGACGAGCGCGGTCTCAGCTATCTCTTCATCTCGCACCACCTCAAGGTGGTGCGGGCGCTGTGCCATCGCGTCATCGTCATGCAGCATGGTCAAATCGTCGAACAGGGACCCGTCGACGAGGTCCTGTCCAATCCCAAGACCGCCTACACCGAACGGCTCGTCAGGGCCGCTTTCGAGGTGGCGTAGACAAGTGCCGGAGGCTTACAGTGGCTAGAAATCCCAGGATCGCGTTCATCGGCGCCGGCTCGACGGTGTTCATGAAAAACATCGTCGGCGACGTGCTGCAGCGGCCGGCGCTGTCGGGCGCGACGATCGCGCTGATGGACATCAACCCGCAGCGGCTGGAAGAGAGCGCCATCGTCGTCAACAAGCTGATCGCGACGCTCGGCGTCAAGGCGAAAGCCGAGACCTATTCGGACCAGCGCAAGGCGCTTGCCGGCGCCGACTTCGTCGTCGTCGCTTTCCAGATCGGCGGATATGAGCCCTGCACCGTCACCGATTTCGAGGTGCCGAAGAAATACGGCCTGCGCCAGACCATCGCCGACACGCTCGGCGTCGGCGGCATCATGCGGGGCCTGAGGACCGTGCCGCATCTGTGGAAGATCTGCGAGGACATGCTCGCCGTCTGCCCCGAGGCGATCATGCTGCAATATGTGAACCCGATGGCGATCAACACCTGGGCGATCGCCGAGAAATACCCAACGATCAAGCAGGTCGGGCTCTGTCATTCGGTGCAAGGCACGGCGATGGAACTGGCGCACGACCTCGACCTTCCCTACGAAGAAATCCGCTACCGCTCGGCCGGCATCAACCACATGGCCTTTTATCTCAAGTTCGAGCACCGCCAGGCGGACGGCTCCTATCGCGACCTCTATCCTGATCTCGTGCGCGCCTATCGCGAGGGCCGCGCGCCGAAGCCGGGCTGGAACCCGCGCTGCCCGAACAAGGTGCGTTACGAAATGCTGACCCGGCTCGGCTATTTCGTCACCGAAAGCTCGGAGCATTTCGCCGAATACACGCCCTATTTCATCAAGGAGGGGCGCGGCGATCTGATCGAGAAATACGGCATTCCGCTCGACGAATATCCAAAACGCTGCATCGAGCAGATCGAGCGCTGGAAAGGACAAGCGGAGGCCTATCGCTCGGCCGACCGGATCGAGGTCGAGCAATCGAGGGAATATGCCTCCTCGATCATGAACTCGGTGTGGACCGGAGAGCCGTCGGTGATCTACGGCAATGTCCGCAACAATGGCTGCATCACCTCGCTGCCTTTCGACTGCGCGGCGGAAGTGCCGTGCCTGGTCGATGCTTCCGGAATCCAGCCCACTTACATTGGCGAGTTGCCGCCGCAGCTGACGGCGCTGATCCGCACCAATATCAATGTGCAGGAGCTGACGGTGCGGGCGCTCATGACCGAGAACCGCGAGCACATCTATCATGCCGCGATGATGGACCCGCACACCGCCGCCGAGCTCGACCTCGACCAGATCTGGTCATTAGTCGACGACCTGCTTGCCGCGCATGGCGACTGGCTGCCCGCCTGGGCGCGTGGCGGACGAAAGAGCGCGGCCGCCTGAAGCTGGGTTACGTGCCGGTCTTCTCGCGCTCGACGGCGCGCCAGCCGATGTCGTGGCGATAGAAGCCCTGCGGCCAGTCGATGTGCTCGATCGCCGCGTAGGCCTTGGCCTGCGCCTCGCCGACGGTCTTGCCGAGCGCGGTTACGTTGAGCACGCGGCCGCCATTGGCGACCAGCGCGCCGCCATTGATGGCGGTGCCGGCGTGGAAAATCTGGGCGCCATCACGCTCGGCCTCGTCGAGGCCGCGGATGACCGAGCCCTTTTCCGGCGTGCCGGGATAGCCCCTCGCGGCCATCACCACGGTCAGCGCCGTCTCGTCGCTCCAGCGGATGGACATATGCGCAAGCTGGCCGTCGACAGCGGCGTTGAGCAGGACGAGCAGATCGTCCTTCAGCCGCATCATCAGCACCTGGCATTCGGGATCGCCGAAGCGGGTGTTGTATTCGATCAGCTTGGGGCCCTGGTCGGTGATCATCAGGCCGGCGAAGAGGATGCCGGCAAAAGGCGCGCCGAGATTGGCCATGCCGCGCATCGTCGGCTCGATGATCTCGCGCATGGTGCGCTCGGTCATTTCGGCCGTCATCACCGGCGCCGGCGAATAGGCGCCCATGCCGCCGGTGTTCGGCCCGGTATCGCCGTCGCCGACGCGCTTGTGGTCCTGCGCGGTGCCGAAGGGCAGCGCCGTGGCGCCGTCGCACAGGCAGAAGAAGCTCGCCTCCTCGCCGGTCAGATATTCCTCGACCACGACCTCGGCGCCGGCGGCGCCGAATGCGCCCTCGAAACAAGCCTCCAGCGCGGCGTTCGCCTCATCAGAAGTCATCGCGATGGTGACGCCCTTGCCGGCGGCAAGCCCGTCGGCCTTGATGACGATCGGCGCGCCGACCTTCTCGACATAGGCCTTGGCCGAAGCGAGATCGCCGAAGCGGCCATAGGCGGCGGTCGGAATGTTGAACTTGGCGCAAAGGTCCTTGGTGAAGCCTTTCGAGCCCTCAAGCCTTGCCGCCGCCTTGGAGGGGCCGAAGACGCGGATGCCCCAGGCGCGCAGATCATCGGCGACGCCGGCGACCAACGGGCCTTCCGGGCCGACCACGACGAGGTCGATCTTCTTTTCCTGGCAGAAGGCGGCGACGGTGGAATGGTCGGCGACGTCGAGCTTCACCAGTTCGGCGACACGGCCGATACCGGGATTGCCGGGCGCGGCATAAAGTTTCGTCAGCAGCGGCGAGGCGGAGGTCTTCCAGGCGAGCGCATGTTCGCGGCCGCCCGAGCCGAGAAGAAGAACATTCATGGCCACCTCTTGCTGATCGTCTCCCCGAACCCGCTATTGGTCCGCAGGCGACCGGTCAAGCCGTCTTGGCATTTTGGCGGCAATTGCGCACGGGAAAGCAGCGCAAACGCCGAGGATTGGCTGAAGCCTCCCGAACCTCGTCATTCTAGGGCGAAGCAAGGAGCGAAGCGACGCGCGCAGACCCTAGAATCCATGCCGTGACTTCGAAGCGTTGCCGCGGTCCAGAATTCTGCTCCGTTGCACGCCGTGGCGAAGGTCACGGAATGGATCCTCGGGTCTGCGCGTCCGCTTCGCTCCCGCTCCGCCCGTGGATGACGAGGCAGGGCCGCTCAGCTCTGATAGATAACGGGGAACCAGTCCTCGCGCAGTTTCTGGCCCGGCTTCATGTCGTGGCCGGGATAGGGCGGCGAGGTGCGGCCAGGGCGTTCGACGTAGTGCGCGTCGTCGCCGACCCAGCGCAGCGACAGCGCGCGGCGCCGCGCCGAGGTCAAATTGCCGCGCGCGCCATGCGCCGTGCGGAAATCGAACAGGATGGCGTCGCCCGGCTCCATCTCCCATTCGAGCACCTTCATCGAGGGATCGTTGTCGGGGTCGGGCACCGGCAAATAGTCGCCCTCGCCGGCATAGAAATTGGCGTCGTTCAGCCAGCGCACCGGCAGCACCATCTTTTCCCATTTGTGCGAGCCGGCGATCAGCCGCAGCGTCGCTTCCTTCACCGGATCGATCGGGATCCAGAAGCTCACCGTCTGGCTGCCATCGACGAAGTAATAGGGAATGTCCTGGTGCCAGGGCGTCGGCTTCTGCGTGCCGGGCTCCTTGACCAGGACGTGGTCGTGGAAGAACTGGGCGCTGCGCGATTGCATGACGGCGGCCGCGAGTTCTGCCGCAGGCGATTCCCTGACAATCCTGACGAATTCCGGGATGCGCTCCCAATTGCAGTAGTCGTCGAAGAAACTGCCCTTGCCGCCGGCGATGTCGGAGGCCGTGGCGCTGCGGTTCTGGATATTGCGTTCAATGCCGTCGGCGATGACGCCGACCCAGTCCGTGAAGGCGCCGCGGATGCAGACCGCGCCCTCACGCTGGTAATCGGCAACCGTCGCGGCGTCGATCTTCGGGCTGGCCATCGTGCTCTCCTGCTTGTCGATGACCGACTATCGCAAGAGCCGCACATTGCGTAAAATAATAACTTGTCATCTCGCTTATAGTTTTGACCTATGAAGTTCACACTCACCCAGTTGCGCTACGTCGTCGCCGTCGCCCGCTATGGCAGCGTCACCATGGCGGCCCAGGCGCTGAACGTGTCGCAGCCGTCGATCTCGGTGGCGATCGACCATGTCGAGGACGCGCTCGGCCAGAAAATCTTCGTGCGCCAGCGCGGCGTTGCGCTGACGTCCTTTGGCCGGAGGGCCGTCGCCAAGGCAAGGCAAGTGCTGGGCGAGGCGGACGAGCTGGCGGCGCTCGGTTCGCGCGATGCCGATGTCGGCGGCGAGCTGGTGCTCGGCTGCTTCGAGGACCTGGCGCCCTATTTCGCGCCGGCGCTGATGCGCGCCTTCGCCGAGCGCTGCCCGGCCGTCACGGTCGTCATCGGCGACGAGACCTTCGAGACGCTGGGGCGGCGCCTGGCCGACAGCGCCGTCGATCTCGGCCTCACCTATGATCTCGGGCTTCCAGGGCATTTCAAACGCGTCCTGCTGCATGAATTGCGGCCGCACGCGCTTCTGCCGGCCGGACATGTGCTGGCGGACAAGCACGCCGTCAGCCTGGCCGAGCTCGCGCAGCATCCGCTGATCACCACCGACCAGCCGCACAGCTGGCAGCACATGCTGGACCTCTTTCTCAGCCGCGGCCTGTCGCCGATAGCCCGGGCGACGACGAGCTCGTTCGAATTGCAGCGCTCCATGGTGGCCAACGGCTTCGGCGTCGCCGTCAGCTATACCAGGCCCCATGGCGACCGCAGCTATGACGGCCTGCCGCTGGTCGTAAAGCCGCTCTCCGATCCGCTGCCGATGCAGCGCATCATCCTGACGCATGACACGCGCCAGCGCCTGTCCAAGGCGGCCGTGGCTTTCATCGAGGTCGCCAAGGCATGGTTTGCCGGTCACGATGTTTTCACCGCCTGAGTTTTCAGCGCTTGAGCGACACCACGGCCGCTTGACGGCGCTGCCTGCTGCTGCCACTCCAGCGTGATGGAAACCGTCCAGTCGAAAGCGATCCAGGGCCGCGTCGCCGATGCGCCGAGCGGCCATTGGGTCTACCGCGTGCTGCCGCGCTGGCTCTGGCCTTATGCGCAGCTTGCGCGCTGGGACCGGCCGATCGGCTGGCAGCTCCTGTTATGGCCCTGCTGGTGGTCGGCAGCGCTTGCCGCGGGCGCCTATCCGCGTCCGACCGACCCGCTGCTGACGCTGCTTCCGGCGCCCTGGCATCTGGTATTGTTCTTCGTCGGCGCCGTCGCCATGCGCGGCGCCGGCTGCACCTATAACGATCTCGCCGACGAGGACATCGACAACCAGGTCGAGCGCACCCGCTCGCGGCCGCTGCCGGCCGGCAAGGTGACGCGCCGCCAGGCATGGATCTTCGTCATCATCCAGGCGCTGGTGGGCCTGGCCGTGCTCTTGCAGTTCAACAGCTTCGCCATTCCGCTCGGCATCGCTTCGCTCGTGATCGTCGCGGTCTATCCCTTCATGAAGCGCATCACCAACTGGCCGCAATTCGTGCTGGGCTTAGCCTTCTCCTGGGGCGCGCTGATGGGATGGGCGGTCGAGTTCGGCGACATCGATGACCCGGCGATCATGCTCTATATCGGCTCGATCCTGTGGGTGATCGGCTACGACACGATCTATGCGCATCAGGACAAGGAAGACGACGCCATCGTCGGCGTGCGCTCGACGGCACGGCTGTTCGGCGACAACACCAAGATGTGGCTTAGCGGGCTCTATGGCGGCGCGCTGATCTGCTTCGCCATCGCCTTCGCCTCGGCGCAGGTGCCGATCGTGGCGCTGGCGGGACTGATCGCCGCAGGCGTGCATATGGGGCGCCAGATCATCCGGCTCGACATCAACAATCCGGACCAGTGCCTGAAGCTGTTCAAGTCGAACAACCAGGTCGGCTGGCTGATCTTCCTGGGGCTGATCGGCGGTTCGGTGTGGATATGGCTGAAGCCGCTGGTGTGATCTCCCTTCTCCCCGTTCTACGGGGAGAAGGTGGCGGCAGCCGGATGAGGGGCAGCGCCAACCTTTGGAGGCAAATTGTAGCGGCGATACAGCGTCTGATCGGGTTTGTGAGGTGGCCAGACACCCAGGTCGGTGCTGCCCCTCATCGCCCTGCCGGTGTCCAGCGGATAGATGGGTAACACTTTGAACCGGATACATAGGTAACAGTTTTCTCTCCCTATGATGCGGTCGCCGCAGCGCCAAGCGGTCGGCTTGGCGCGGCGCTGCGGCGAACCAGTTTCAT
>NZ_RZRY01000270.1:0-7946 GCF_003998035.1 Mesorhizobium sp. M2A.F.Ca.ET.039.01.1.1
CCTTTCCAGCCGGACATTTCCGGCTGGATTCCCATGCGAAAATGTCTATCTGCTGAATGAACATCTCCTGATCGAAGCGGATTGGCCTTTCCATGACCGACTTCACGCCTTTCCAGTCTCTGCTTGGCGGAGCCCTGATCGGGCTGTCGGCCGTGCTGCTGATGGAATTGCATGGCCGCATTGCGGGAATGACCGGGATACTGGCCGGCGTTATCCCGCCAGTGTCCGCCGACTGGAAGTGGCGCGCTGCCTTTCTCGCCGGCGCGATCGGCGCGCCGTTGCTGATCCAGCTCGCCGGCAAGGACATCGAGTTCAATGTGCCGGTACCGACGCTGGCCCTTGTCGTCGGCGGCTTTCTCGTCGGTGTCGGCGTGCATTTCGGTGGCGGTTGTCCGAGCGGGCACGGCATTTGCGGCATCGCGCGACTGTCACCGCGCTCGTTCGTCGCCGTTGCGACCTTCATGGCCACCGCCTTCGTCACCGTTTTTGTCACCCGTCATGTGATTGGAGGCTGAACCATGAGCAAGCTCGCCTCGGCCTTCCTGATCGGCGGACTTTTCGGTTTGGGCATCGCTGTGTCCGGCATGATCAATCCGGCGAAGGTGCTGAATTTCTTCGACATCGCCGGAACCTGGGACCCTAGCCTGATCTTCGTGATGGGCGGCGGGCTGGCCATTGCCTTTGCCGGTTACCGCTTCATTTTCGCCCGACGCAAGAGGCCGGTATTCGAAACGGCTTTCGCCTTGCCGGGCAGGAAGGACATCGACAGCCAACTCGTCGGGGGCGCCGCGCTGTTCGGCATCGGCTGGGGCATTGCGGGCTTTTGCCCAGGCGGCGCCATCCCGGCGCTCGGCCTTGGCCGCGCGGAGACGCTGATCTTCGTCGGCGCGATGGTGGCGGGCATCGCGGTGGGGCGCTTGGCCAGGACCCGGCTTGCCCGCCTGGCGACCACATAGGAAATCTCCACCGCAGTGGTTGCCCGCCGGTCCGGGGAGTGACAGAACTGCGCCCAAGCCAACAGGCGCCTAGGATTGCGAGGACGACATCATGGAATACCGCCAGATCAGCGACGACTATTCGGTCTCCGGCCAGATCCAGCCGCAGGACATCGCCGCCATCAAGGACGCCGGCTTCAAGAGCGTGATCTGCAACCGGCCGGATGACGAGCAGCCTGGCCAGCCCACTGCCGACAGCGTCAAGGCCGCGGCCGAGGCGGCGGGGCTGGCGTTCCGCTACATTCCGGTCATCAGCGGCCAGATCACCATGAACAATGTCGAGGACCAGGCCGCCGCGCTCGACGAGCTCGAAGGGCCGGTCTTCGCCTATTGCCGCTCGGGCGCGCGCTGCACCAATCTTTACGGCCTGATCCAGCAGCAGCGGGGTTAAATCGGCAGCGCGCCGGTTTCCTTGAGCGTCTCCAGCACGATCGCCGTCTTCACGTGCTGCACGGATTCATGCGGCAGCAGAACGCCGTTGACGAACTCCGACAGTGATTTGAGATCGGGCGTCACCACCTTCAGGATGTAATCCATCTCGCCGGTCAGCGCGTGCGCCTCCTGCACCTCGGGCAGTCGCGCCACCAGTTCGCCGAAGCGGCGGGCATTGTCGCGGTTGTGGGTGGCCAGGGTCACCGAGATGACGTTGACCAGCGAAAAGCCGAGACGATCGCGGTTGAGCACGGCGCGGTAGCCCTTGATGTAGCCATCGTCCTCCAGCCGCTGGCGGCGGCGCGAGCATTGCGAGGGCGACAGGTTCACGCGCTCCGAAAGATCGTTGTTGGTGTATCGCGCGTCGTCCTGCAGAAGCGCCATTATCTTGCGGTCAAACTGATCAAGGCGCGCATCATCCATACGTATTCCTCCACTCATGCACAATTTGCGCACATGATGCGCATTATGGGCGACTGAATGCAAGCACCGTGCAGCGGCTTCGCGCTATCCTGATGAAAGATGGCCAAGCCCGGCCGCAACAGCTTTCGGAGGACTGCCATGGGCCCCTTCCCGCACGACGCGCCACCCGCGAAAATCAGCAAGCAAAACCCGGCCGGCACCGACGGCTTCGAGTTTGTCGAATTCGCGCACCCCGAGCCCGCCAAGCTTGCCGAGCTGTTCACCCGCATGGGCTATACCGCAGTGGCCAAGCACCGGACCAAGGACATCACCGTCTGGCGCCAGGGCGACATCAACTATGTCGTCAATGCCGAGCCGGGCTCGCATGCGATGAAGTTCGTCGAGAAGCATGGCCCTTGCGCCGCCTCGATGGCCTGGCGCGTGGTCGATGCCAACCACGCCTTCGAGCACGCTGTCTCGAAGGGCGCGACGCCCTATGAAGGTACCAACAAGGCGCTCGACGTGCCGGCCATTGTCGGCATCGGCGGCTCGCTGCTCTACTTCATCGAAGCCTATGGCGAGAAGGGCTCGGCCTATGACGCGGAGTTCGAGTGGCTGGGCGAGCGCGACCCGAAGCCGGAAGGCGTCGGCTTCTATTATCTCGACCACCTCACCCACAATGTCTATCGCGGCAACATGGACAAGTGGTGGGATTTCTACCGCGACCTGTTCGGCTTCAAGCAGATCCATTTCTTCGACATCGACGGCAAGATCACCGGCCTGGTGAGCCGCGCCATTACCTCGCCCTGCGGCAAGATCCGCATTCCGCTGAACGAATCCAAGGACGAGACCAGCCAGATCGCCGAGTACCTCAAGAAGTACAATGGCGAAGGCATCCAGCATATCGCCGTCGGCACCGACGCCATCTACGAGGCAACCGACAAGCTGGCCGCCAATGGGCTGAAGTTCATGCCAGGCCCGCCCGACACCTATTACGAGATGTCGCATGAGCGCGTGCACGGCCATGACGAGCCGATCGAGCGCATGAAGAAGCACGGCATCCTGATCGACGGCGAAGGCGTGGTCGACGGCGGCATGACCAAGATCCTGCTGCAGATCTTCTCCAAAACCGTGATCGGCCCGATCTTCTTCGAGTTCATCCAGAGGAAGGGCGACGAAGGCTTTGGCGAAGGCAATTTCCGCGCCCTGTTCGAATCGATCGAGCAGGACCAGATCAAGCGCGGCGTGATCAAGCTGGACGGCAAGGCGGCGTAGGCGATCCGATTCGGATGTCTTGCGATGCGATCAATTATGACCTAAATTATGGTCATAAAGGGTCGCATCCATGAATGTCTCCATCGCCGAAGCCAAGGCCAAATTGTCGGAACTCGTAAGCCGCGCGGAAGCCGGCGAGGAGATCGTGCTTACGCGCCATGGCAGGGTTGCCGCGCGTATTGTACCTCCGGAGGTGGTCGAACCGCTTCCGCGTATCGGCGCCCTGAAGGGCAAGATCTGGATTGCGGACGACTTTGACGAACTCGGTCCCGAATGGGACGAGTACGTCAAATGACGACAGGTCCGTTTCTCGCCGACACGCATATTATCCTCTGGTCGATTTCGGACGATCGACGTCTCAGCGAACAGCACCGTGCCATCCTGAACTCCGAAGCGGTGGTGTTCGCGAGCGCGGCAAGCGTTTGGGAAATCGCCATCAAACGATCAATTGGAAAACTTCAGGCGCCAGATGACCTGCCGGCATTGCTTCCGAGGATGCGGTTTCAGCCCCTCGCCGTTACCTTGCTGCATGCGCACGCAGTCGGCGATCTACCTTCTCACCATGGCGACCCGTTCGATAGGTTGCTAATTGCACAGGCGCAGATAGAGAACCTGACGATCCTGACATCCGACTCGCATTTCGCTCGGTACAACGTTGCGCTAGCTTAACTTTCCAGCCCCAACCGCTCGACTTCGTCCCTCCTCAGCTTGATGTCGTAGTCGAGCAGAAACTCATCCAATTGCGGCGGCGCTACCGACGTGCCGGAGAGCATGGCATGCACTTGGCCGCGGTGATGGATGTCGTGCAGGAAGACATGGGCGAGGATGTCGCCGATGCGCTCGGGGATCAGGCCGTCCTCGCGCCGGTCGGTTATGACTCGACGGTCGAGATCGGCTTCCGACAAGCCATCGCAGTAGGCGACAAGCTTGCGGTCGAAATTGGCCTGTGCCGCCGCCAGGCTTGCCGCATCGTCGAACGGAACGAAGTTGTCGTAGGCCGCCGCGCCGAGGCCGCCATCGGTCAGGAAATCGAGATAGAGACGGTCGACCGCGAGGATATGGTTGAGCGTTTCCCTGATCGATGGAAAGAAGCTGACGCGCTCGGCCTCAAACTCGCCGGGCTGCATCGCCAGCACGGCGCGGTAGAGCCGGTCATTCGACCACAGATTGTTGCGAGCCATGCGGCGCAGATGCTCGAGCAGGGTCACCTTCACCCCTCGTATTTCTCGACCTTCTGCTCGATGGCGCCGAAGATCGAGTGGCCTGCCTTGTCCTTCATCTCGATGCGCACCGTGTCGCCGAAAAGCAGGAACGGCGTCTTTGGCTCGCCGCTCTCGATGGTCTCGATCATGCGCAGTTCGGCGATGCAGGAATAGCCGGCGCCGCCGGCCCAGACAGGTTTGCCCGGCCCGCCATTCAGCTTGTTGGAAACGGTGCCGGAGCCGATGATGGTGCCGGCGGCAAGCGGCCGGGTTTTCGCGGCATGCGCGATCAATGCCGGAAAATCGAAGGTCATGTCGACGCCGGCATTGGCGCGGCCGAAGGGCTTGCCGTTGAGATCGGCGAGCAGCGGCAGGCTGACCTTGCCGCCATCCCAGGCATCGCCCAGTTCGTCGGGTGTGACAGCGACCGGTGAGAAGGCCGATGACGGTTTCGACTGGAAGAAGCCGAAGCCTTTGGCCAGTTCCGGCCCGGTGATGGCGCGCAGCGTCACGTCGTTGACCAGCATGACGAGGCGGATCGCCTCCCTCGCCTCTTCCAGGCTCGCGCCCATCGGCACGTCGTCGACGACGACCGCAACCTCGGCCTCCATGTCGATGCCGAAGGCTTCATCGGCCATGCGGATCGGATCGCGCGGGGGAACAAAACTATCCGAGCCGCCCTGGTAGATCAGCGGATCGGTCCAGAAGCTTGCCGGCATCTCGGCGCCGCGCGCCTTCCGCACCAGCTCGACATGATTCACATAGGCCGAGCCGTCCGCCCATTGATAGGCCCGCGGCAACGGCGAATGCGCGTTGTGTTCGTGGAAACGCTCCGACGGGACGGCGTTGGTCTCGAGCGATTCCGCCAACGTCGCGAGATGCGGGGCAATGCGGCGCCAGTCGTCGAGCGCGGCCTGCAGCGTCGGCACCAGGAAGGAGGCATCGGTGAACCGCGTCAGATCGCGCGAGACCACGACAAGCTTCCCGTCGCGCGTCCCGTTCTTCAGTGTGGCAAGCTTCATGCGGTTTCCTCTCCTTGCGCGGCTTTGGCGCCGCTTAGTTGTACAACAAGGCCGTCGCGGGCGATCGTCAAGTCACCCGGCCAAGTTTTCCTGACAGCGGCGACCCAATCGGCTTCGCCGATGGCTGGATCGTCGGCCGGAATGAGATGGTTGAGCACCAACCGCCGCACACCGGCATCGCTGGCGATGCGGCCGGCATCCTCGGCGAGGCTGTGGCTGGCGAAGAGGTGCTCGCGCAGCCGCGCGCCGTTGCCGGTCCGGGCGACCAGCCTTTCCACACCTTCTTCCAGCATGGCCTCATGGACGAGAATGTCGGCCTCTTTGGCAAAGCCGGCCAGCGGCGGAAAGAAGGCCGTGTCGGCGGAAAAAACTACGCTTCTACCGCCATGCTCGAAACGCAACGCAAAACAGTCGGTCACCGGCGGATGGTCGACGCGCAGCGCCGTCACTGTCAGTCCTTCCTCCTCCAGGATGGCGCCCTCGCCGAATTCCTTGATGGAGACCAGTTCGCGGATATCCGGCCGGCCCTCGTCCACGATGCGGATCCCGATGTCGAATTCCATCGCCCGGCAGAAATGCCGCCAGTAGTCCTGTGTGCCGGGTGGGCCGAAAACGGTCATCGGCGTCGTCAACCCCGCTGTCCAAGCGGTGTGGATCAGCGGCCCGAGTTCCAAAATATGGTCCGAATGAAGGTGCGTGATGAAGATCAGGTCAAGCGCCCTGAGGCTGACGCCGGCATCGACCAGACCGCGCGTGACGCCGAGCCCGCAATCGACGACGATGTCACGCTCGCCGATCTGAAGGAGCGATGAGCTCGGCCATGGCCCGCCCGGACGCAACGCCGGGCCGCCCTTGGAACCCAGAAGCACCAGCCTGTCGCTCATCGGGCGAGCCTCAAGACCAATCGCCCTCCGGGGTGCCGTTGAAACGCTTCTTCAGGTCGGCCCAGCAGTCGATGTAGTTCTCCTGCAAGGTTCCGAGTTCCGCGGCATAGCGCGTCAGCATCTGGGGAAATCGGGTCTCGAACATGAAGGCCATGGTGTTGTCGAGCTTGACCGGCTTCAACTCGGCGCGGGTGGCTTTCTCGAAGCCGGAAGCATCCGGCCCATGCGCCAGCATCTGATTGTGCAGGCTGATGCCGCCCGGCACAAAGCCCTCTTCCTTGGCGTCGTACTGGCCATGGATCAGGCCCATGAACTCGCTCATGATGTTGCGGTGGTACCATGGCGGACGGAACGTGTCCTCTGCAACCAGCCAGCGCGGCGGGAAGATGACGAAGTCGACATTGGCCGTGCCCTCCTCGCCGCTCGGCGCCGTCAGCACGGTGAAAATAGACGGGTCCGGATGGTCGAACAGGATGGCTCCGACCGGCGAAAACGTAGCCAGATCATATTTGTAGGGCGCGTAGTTGCCGTGCCACGCGACGACATCGAGCGGCGAATGGCCAAGTTCGGTGACGTGGAAAGAGCCGCACCATTTGACGATGAGCCGGCACGGCGTCTCCTTCTCCTCGAACCAGGCGCAGGGCGTCTTGAAGTCGCGCGGATTGGCCAGGCAATTGGCGCCGATCGAGCCGCGGTCCGGCATGGTGAATTTGGCGCCATAATTCTCGCAGACATAGCCGCGCGCCTCCTTGTCGGCGAGCTCGACCTTGAAGACCAGGCCGCGCGGCAGCACGGCGATCTCGCCGGGCCGAAGCTCGATGACACCCATCTCGGTGACGAAGCGCAGCGCGCCGACCTGCGGCACGACCAGCAACTCGCCGTCGGCGTTGAAGAAATGGTCGTCGACCATCGAGCGGTTGGCGACATAGACATGCGCGGCCATGCCGGTTTGCCCGACAGCATCGCCGGCCGTGGTGAAGGTGCGCATGCCGGAGATGAAGTCCGTCGGCTCGGTGGGCATGGGCGTCGGATTCCAGCGGTATTGGCCGAGCGCCAGCTCATGATCGCCGATGTTGGGGCCAGTCTTCCACAAGGGATAGCTCACGCCCTTGAAGCGGCCGGTGTGCTTCACGCTCGGGCGGATGCGGTAGAGCCACGAACGCTCATTGGTGCCGCGCGGCGCGGTGAAAGGCGAGCCGGAGAGCTGCTCGGCATAAAGCCCATAGGCAGGCCGCTGCGGCGAGTTGCGCCCCTGCGGCAGCGAGCCGGGCAGAGTCTCGGTCTCGAAGTCATTGCCGAAGCCCGGCATATATGAAAAGCCCATCCGATCCTCCCTGATCCCGACGTCCAGCCTCACGGTGCTAGCCTGTCGGCGATGTTGACCAAACTGGTTTCATTTGTAACCATCGAAAATGTAACTATCAACGCCGCGCTGCATCCCGGAGGAGCGCTTCATGGAACCGGATATCCTGGATCTTGAAAGCTTTCTCCCGTACCGTCTCTACCAGCTGGCGGACACCGTCAGCCGCGAGTTCTCCCGCATCTACAAGGAGCGCCACGGCCTGACGCGGCCGGAATGGCGCACGCTCTCAGGCCTCGGCCAGCGCGGCATGATGACGGCAACGGAGCTCGGAGAGCAGTCGGCCATGCACAAGACCAAGGTGTCGCGCGCCGTGGCCGAGCTGGAACGCCGGCGCTGGCTGACGCGCACGCCGGACGAGAAGGATCGGCGGG
>NZ_RZRY01000271.1:0-7938 GCF_003998035.1 Mesorhizobium sp. M2A.F.Ca.ET.039.01.1.1
GACCGCTACGGCGTCGAGATCGAGACCGCCATCAGAAGCCGGGCCGCGGCCGCCGACGCCATCGCCCGCCAGGCCGGCCGCAACGTGTCGCTGATCGTCATGGGCGTATCGCGGCGGCAGGGCGAGGAACTCATCTTCGGCGAGACGACGACGGCCGTCCTGCGGCGCGGCCCGTGTCCGGTGGTGCTGATCTCCGACGAGCGGGTGCAACGCGACGAGAGTGAGCGCGAGGCCGTGCGCACGGGGGCGGGGACCGGGTGAAGGGAGAGCCCTCGCTTCAAAGTCGGCCTGGATCGGTTATCTTGCTGCGCAAGGAGGCGTTGATGAGCTTCAGCACAAAACCTCTCGACATGGCCACCTGGCCGGATTTTGCCGCGCTGGTCGAGCGGCACAATGGCGTTTGGTGCGGCTGCTGGTGCATGGCGTTCCACGCCAAGGGTTCGGGCGCGGTGGGCAATCGCGAGGCAAAGGAGGCGCGGGTGCGCGAAGGCAGCACGCATGCCGCGCTCGTCTTCGATGGTTCGGCTTGTGTCGGCTGGTGCCAGTTCGGGCCGACCGGCGAACTGCCGCGCATCAAGCACCGGCGCGCATACGAGGATGGGCAGGCGGTGTTGCCCGACTGGCGCATCACCTGCTTCTTCTCCGACAAGGCCTTTCGCGGCAAGGGCGTGGCCGCGGCAGCCCTTGCCGGCGCACTGGCCGAGATCGGTCGTCTCGGCGGTGGCACGGTGGAAAGCTATCCTGAGGACGCACAAGGGCGCACCGTCGCCGGCGCCTTCCTGCACAACGGCACGCTGGCGATGTTCGAGCGCCAAGGTTTCAGCCGCAATCGCCAGATCGGTAAGCACCGCTGGGTGGTTGAGAAGAGAGTGGCGGCGCGGGGTTGAAGCATATATATGATTATTTGCTAATATATACTGGGAAGGAACGATCAGAACGGGAGAACGACGATGGCCGCCTATCTGATTGCCGATGTCGATATCACCGACATGGCCATGTTCGACGAGTACAGACGCGAAGTCCCGGCGACCGAGGCCCGCTATGGCGGGCACTATCTGGCGCGGGGCGGTGCGACGCGGGTGCTTGAAGGCGACTGGGAGCCGCACCGTCTGGTCATTATCGAGTTTCCCGACATGGCCGCGATCACCGCGTGGTACGACTCGCCGGAGTATGAGAGGCTGAAGCAAATCCGTTTCCGCTGCGCCCACACACGCATCATCGCCCTCGAAGGAGTGGCTCCTGCCTGACGGTCCAAGGCTGACGGCTGCGGTTCACTTGCCTTCGAAGAACCTGTGGATCGCTTCGTCCAGCTGCTCGATGAGTTCGGCGTTGCGGGTGCTGCCGGCCCAGATCAGCGCGTTGAGCCGCATGTCCTTGTTGAGGAAGTTCACCTTCCTGGTCTCGAGCAGATACTGCGCAACCGCGAAGTGCCGCCCCTTGATGGCTTCGATGAGGGCGCTGTTTCGCCCTGTCTTGTCGGCCGCATTGACGTCCGCGCCATGCTCGACCAGCAGCGTGACGGCATCGAGATGCCCGTTCCGTGCCGCTTCGATCAACGCCGTGCGGCCATAATAGTCGGCGCGCGCGTCGATATCGATCTGAGGGTGTCGCACCAGCGCCTGGATGCAGTCGTAGTGACCCTTGGCCGCGGCCAGGCTCAAAGGCGTGCTCTTCCATTTGTTCCTGGAATTGACGTCGATCGCCGGCCGCGCGATCAAGGCTTCGAGCACTGCCATGCGGGCATTGTGGGCGGCAAGATGCAGCGCAGACCAGCCGCCTTCGTCGGTCTGGTTGATGTCCGCCCCCGCCGCGAGTTCGGCACGTACGGTCTCGGCGTCGCCTTTCTCGGCTGCGACCAGCAGGTCGGACCAATTTCTGGCGTCTTCGGCTTCCAAGCTTGCCGTCACTGCAATGTTCCCCGGAACATGGTTCGTACCGGCAGCAGGCCGGCAGTTATCAGTTTGCGGCTTCCCCGGCTGAAGGTTCCACAGTAACCGGCATCGGGCAAATGGATTTTCGCGCTAGCCAACGCGTGGCTCCGCTCGGCATTGATTTGAGTGGATGCTAATATAACATAGCCCCTTTCCAAAGGAGCTTGGCATTCCGCGAATGGCCGGCCAGGAGTTGCAGTACCGGACAGCGACCCGCGACGACATCGAACGGATTTCGGCGCTGATGGGGCTGGCGATCGCCGAGCTGCAAAAACCCTTCCTCGATGACGCCCAGATCGAATCCAGCCGCGCCATCATGGGCCTCGACACCCAGCTCATCGATGACGGAACCTACTTTGTCGTGACCTGCGCGGGAGCGCTCGCCGGCTGCGGTGGCTGGAGCAGGCGCTCGACCATGTACGGCGGCGACAAGACGCCCGGGCGCAGCGCGGCATTGCTCGATCCCGCCAGGGACGCCGCGCGCGTCAGGGCGATGTACACGCATCCCGATTTCGTGCGGCGCGGCGTTAGCCGCCTCATCCTGTCCCTTTGCGAGGACGCGGCGCGGAAGGAAGGCTTCCGGCGTGTCGAGCTCGGCGCGACTATGGCCGGAGAGCCGCTCTACCGGGCATGCGGCTACCAGCCGGGCAAGAGGATCTTCGACGACACCGGCGGCGCGCCGGTGCCGATCGTGATGATGTGGAAGACGATCTGAGAGGGAGAGCTCGATGGCCGCTTATCTGATTGCAGACGTCGATGTCACTGACATGGCCATGTTCGACGAGTACCGGCGGGAGGTGCCGGCAACCGAGGCTCGCTATGGCGGGCATTATCTCGCGCGCGGCGGCACGACGCGAGTGCTCGAGGGCGACTGGGAGCCGCACCGCCTGGTCATAATCGAGTTTCCCGACATGGCCGCGATCACCGCGTGGTACGACTCACCGGAGTATGAGAGGCTGAAGCAAATCCGTTTCCGCTGCGCCCACACACGCATCATCGCCCTCGAAGGGGTGGCTCCTGCCTGACGGTCCAAGGCCGACGGCTGCGGTTCACTTGCCTTCGAAGAAGCTGTGGATCGCTGCGTCCAGCTGCTCGATGAGTTCGGCGTTGCGGGCGCTGCCGGCCCAGATCAGCGCGTTGAGCCGCATGTCCTTGTTGAGGAAGTTCACCTTCCCGGTATCGAGCAGATACTGCGCAACCGCGAAGTGCCGCCCCTTGATGGCTTCGATGAGGGCGCTGTTTCGCCCTGTCTTGTCGGCCGCATTGACGTCCGCGCCATGCTCGACCAGGAGCGTGACGGCATCGAGATGCCAGTTCCCTGCCGCTTCGATCAACGCCGTGCGGCCATTGTAGTCGGCGCGCGCGTCGATATCGATCTGAGGGTGTCGCACCAGCGCCTGGATGCAGTCGTAGTGACCGCCGTCGGCTTCCAGCCTGCGGCCACTGTGATGCCCTCCGGACCACGGATCGCGCCGGCATGGAGCCGGCCATTCAGATGCGGCGTCTTGGCTCAGAGTTCCACATTCGCCATCGTCCCGCAAATGGATTTCGCGCGATGGGCCGGCCCCGCAGCTTGGGACCGCCGGTCATGCGCTCACGCCATCTGCAGCTTCAGCCGGCTGCGGCGGGAAGGCGATCGCGATGCCCGCGGCGCCGAGCCCGAGCAGAGCCGAGCCGATGGACGGCCAGTGGTAGCTGGCATAGGCGTCGTAGGTCATGCCGTCCTGCGACACGGCTCGAGCCCGATGGTGCTGATCTCCGACAAGCGGGTGAAACGCGACGAGAGCGAGCGCGAGGCCGTGCCAGCGGGCAGGCGGACGTATGGCCGTCGGAGCGGTGTCTTCAGCTTGCCGATCGCCGACGTTTGGTACGGGGCTGCGGGGCCTTTGGGGGAGGACCTTCCTGCGCCAGGGGAGGCGCCTTGACGGCAAGCTCCTGGTTCTCCAGGATCACCACGGCCGGCTCGTCTTCAGCCTCCTCGGCCCCGTCGGGTTTCGCGGCGGCGGTGTTCAGGCGTCCCTGCCATGCGCGCGCCCCCGTCCAGTTCTCGATGGCCAGCCATGTCGACAGGACGAAGCTGATCGTGAGCGCGGCGATGAACCATTTCTGCGAATTGATCAGCGCCGGATCGTACCAGTGCTTGTCGAGAAGTTCCTGCGGCTCGACATAGGTGACATCGGTCGCCATGCCGGCGGCCACGATAGGCAGCGCCCAAAGCGCGGCGACGAAGCCGAATGAGGACCAGCCCAGGAACTGGCTGAACCAGAAGGCGCTTTCGGCGGGATCCTTGTCGGAAAGCGTGCGGGCCCAACGCGCCTGGCCGAGCATCATCGCGAGCATGACGATGATGACGATCGGGCCGATGTTGAGCACGCCGGCGATGCCGAGCTTAGCGCCAAGCACATCGCCGGTCTCTTCGGCGGTTTCGCCTGTCGCCAGCGTGGCGAGCTTGTCGCGCGCTATCGAGCGCGGCAGGAGCGCGATATCCTGCGGTATCTGCACGCCGTCGGACAACAGCCCGAGCTGCTTCTGCGCCCTGACGTAGAAATTGAGCCACAAGGGCGTCACATCCTGCGCCGTCGCCGCCGAACAGCCGATGCTGGCGACGAGGCTGGAGCGCCGCTGTTGCTCCCAGCTTTCCGAGCGGAAGACAAGATCGCAGAGCCCTGTCTTCGGGTCCGGCTCGCCAATCTCGACCGTCAGGTCCTTCGCGGCGATCAGGCCGTTCCAGGCCGGCATGTTTTGCGCGTCGTCCACGAACTTGGCGAATTGCGCGGGATTGAGTGTAAGCACCGTGTAGGACACTGCCGGCCAGTTGGAATTGGCGAGCCCGTTGAGCTCCAGCATCGTCAGGTCCGGGCTGGTCAGACGAATCGAGGTGGTTTGCCCATTTGCGCTGGCGGCAAGCATTTCCGGCACGAATCCCATGGCCTTCAAGGCCTCCGCCTCCGCGGCGGGCGCCTTGGCGAAGGCGGGCGCAAGCTGCGCGCGATAAACCTGCGTTGCGTTGGCCCCGATGTCGCCAATCAACTCGTCATAGAGCCGATTGAGCCGGTTCAGCCCCTCGAGCACGCGCGAATAGCGGAAAGGCGGGTGATAGGACACCGCGGTCGCGATCACCGTCGCGGCGAGCAGCAGCAGCACCCGCGAAAGCGTTTGAAGGCTGTCCAGCGTCTTTGCCATGTGGATGTCTCCGGATGGCGTGACCGGCACGACGTTAGGCCTGGCGGGATGCGGGAGCCAGACCTTCCGGCCGGATCATGCCGGTAACCTTTCGAAAGTCTAAGCGCACTTTTAAGTTGCGCATGTGAACAGCCTCACATGCCGATTGCGCTTTCCCTTCTATGCCGCATTCGGGCTGGCTTGGAGACGCACGAATGACGCTTGGCGATCTGTCCTTCTGTCTGTTCACCCTGTTCAACGGCCTGCGCGTCGTCTCTTACCTGCCGCAGATCCTGCGCGTGGCGCGCGACGAGAACGGCGCTTCGGCGATTTCCTACACGACCTGGCTGCTGTGGACGGGCGCCAACGCCACCACCGGCCTCTATGCCGGCGTCAATCTCGACGACCCGATGCTGGCCGCGATCAACTGGCTGAATGCCGTCTGCTGCGCGCTGGTTATCGTGCTGACGGCCTGGAAGCGGCGGGCGAGGGCGGTCGACACCGTGTCCGCGGATGGTTCCGCTCACACGCCGGTGATGATGGACAATCTGTCGGCCTGAACGCGCCGCCTGGTGAGTGCTCGAGCTTCAGCGGGTATCGGTTGCAGCGGCCGCCCGCTCTTCGGGCGGCCGCGTTCTTACCGGCGTCACGCCATCTGCAGCTTCTGCCGGCTCGGCTGCGGCGGGAAGGCGATGGCGATGCCGGCGGCGCCCAGCCCGATCAGCGCGGAACCGATGAACAGCCAGTGGTAGCTGGCAGTGGCGTCGTAGATCATGCCGCCGGCGAGCGGTCCGAGCGACATGCCGAGGCTGGACAGCAGCGTCGCCGCGCCAAGCACCGTGCCGATGATGCGCAGGCCGAAATATTCGCGCGCCAGCACCGCGTAGAGCGGCATCACGCCACCATAGGTGGCGCCGAAGATGACGGCCAGGAGGTAGAACTGCTCGATCCGGCCGACGGCGAGGTAGGCGGCGATCACCAGCCCCTGGATCGCGAGCCCGGCGACCAGCACCGGTTTCACGCCCAGCCGGTCGCCGAGCACGCCGTAGAGCACGCGTCCGCCAAGGCCGGCCAGGCCCTCGACGCTGTAGATCGACACGGCCGCCATCGGCGCGATACCGCAGGACATGGCATAGCTCACCATGTGGAAGATCGGGCCCGAATGAGCCGCGCAGCAGGCGAAGAAAGTGAGCCCCAGCACGATGAATTGCGGCGAGCGCAGCGCCTGGCCGACGCTCATGCCGGGACCGTCGGCGGCGGGCGCCGACGTGCCGTCGCTTGCCGCGACCGCCGCCGGCGGCTGGCGCACCAGCAAGACGGCGGGCAAAAGCAGCACCCAGGCCATGACGCCGATATCGAACATGGCGGTGCGCCAGTCATAGGCGGTGATCAGCCAACGCGCGAAGGGCGAGATGGTCATCGGCGCCACGCCCATGCCGGCCGAGACCAGCGACACGGCAAGGCTTCGGTTGGTGTCGAACCAGGCTGTGGTGAGCGCGATCATCGGCGCGAAGAAGGCGCTGGCGGCCAGGCCTACGATGATGCCGTAGCTGAGCTGGAAGACGATGAGCGAATTGGCGCGGCTCGCCACCACCAGCGACAGGCCGAGCAGCACGGCGCCCGCAAGCACCACGGGCCGCGCGCCGACCCGGTCATAGATCGCGCCCCAGGCGAAGCCACCGAGGCCCATCACAAGGAAGTTCAAGGTCATGGCGCTGGAAATGCCGGTGCGCGACCAGTTCGTGTCGAGCGACATCGGCTCCAGGAAGATCGCCAGCGAGAACATGGCGCCGAGCGCCACACAGGTCATCAGCGCGCCGGCCGCGACGATGACCCAACGATAGGAATGGTTCATGGTTCTTCTCCATGCCGTAAGGCATCCTGTTTGATGCGGCACGGTTTTTCCAGTCCACCGGGCCGCTTGCGTCCGAAGGACGCCGAAGCGGGAGCCAATCCTACAAATCCGGTTGCATTTTTTATCTGGTTTTTTGCTATCGATTATTGGACTGCTGGAAAGGCCGCGTTCCTTCGCCCCCCTCTGTCCTGCCGGACATCTCCCCCACGACGGGGGAGATTGGCAGTTCCCGTGCTGGCGCTTTTCCCCCGGCGTTGGCGATTGGCGAAAGGCCGCGTGAAGGCTGATCTCCCCCCAAGTGGGGGAGATGCCCGGTAGGGCATAGGGGGGCGCTGTCCCGCCGGCCTCTCGAACTGTCAGCAGTCTTGACCACGCACCGGGCCCTTCTAGATTGAGCCGCAGCAACCAGCAGGAGCCCCCCATGGAACTCTATCGCGGCCGGCTCATCGACCACATCCAGCTCGTGGTGCGCGACCTTGCGGCCAGCCGGCGTTTCTATGGCGCCCTGTTCGAGGTGCTGGGCATCCCGATCGGCGGCGAGGCGCAGGATTATTTCTGGGCCGACGAATTGTTCGTCTCCAGCGCCGACAGCCGCGCCGCGCTCGGCGTGCTCACCGGCCGCCATCATCTGGCTTTCCAGGCGAAGGACCGCGCCATGGTCGATGCCTTCTACCAGGCCGGGCTCGCCGCCGGCGGCAAGGACAATGGCGCGCCGGGCGAGCGCCATTACCATCCCGGCTACTATGCCTGCTTCCTGCTCGACCCCGACGGCAACAACATCGAGGCGGTCTTCCATGGCGAGGCCAGCCGAAGCGCCGCGGCGGTCGAGATCAGTTTCTAGCCGGACATGCTTAAAGCATGTCTCCCGAAAGTGGGAACCGGTTTCGGGATAAAGACATGCGTAAAATCAAAGACCTAAAGCGCATGGAGCGAATCCCAAGGATCGCGACGCGCTTTAGATGGCCGTGTCCCAGCCGGCGAGTTCGAGCC
>NZ_RZRY01000272.1:0-7920 GCF_003998035.1 Mesorhizobium sp. M2A.F.Ca.ET.039.01.1.1
GACCACTCCTCACCCCCCTCAAGGGGGGAGATTGGACGTCACGCCGGCCTTCGCCAATCTTCGGCGTCGAAGAGAGGGCGAGGTTGTCGAAACTGCCAATCTCCCCCCTTGAGGGGGAGATGTCCGGCAGGACAGAGAGGGGGGTGACGGAACTCAAGGCTGGCTCGATAAGCTAAGTCGCTCTCACCCACCCTGCTTGGTGGTGCTGGTGCCGAAATCGACCTTCGGCACCTGCATCTTGTCCTCGTCGACGGTGAAGTTGGCGAAGGGCTCGTTGCCGCGGAACCAGAAGGTCGCCCACAGCACGGACGGGAAGGTCTTCAGCGTCAGATTGTAGTCCCTCACCGCCTGGATGTAGTCGCGCCGCGCAACCGCGATGCGGTTCTCGGTGCCTTCGAGCTGCGCCTGCAGCGCGAGGAAATTCTGGTTGGCCTTGAGGTCGGGATAGGCTTCCGAGACCGCGATCAGACGCGACAGCGCGCTGGTCAGTCCGGCCTGGGCATCCTGGAACTTCTTCAGCGCGTCCGGGTCCTTCAGCGTCTCCGGGGTCACGGTGATCTGCGTCGCCTTGGCGCGCGCCTGAACGACCGCGTCGAGCGTGTCCTTCTCGTGCGAGGCATAGCCCTTCACCGTCTCGACAAGGTTCGGGATCAGATCGGAACGGCGCTGATACTGATTGAGCACCTCGCTCCAGGCCGCCCTGGCGTTCTCTTCCGCGGTCGGAATGGTGTTGTAGCCGCAGCCGGCAAGCAGCGGCAGCACGAAAGCCATCACCAGGAAGGCGGGCAGATTGCGGAAGACGGAAGGTGGTGAGAGGCGCTCGGTAATCATGAATGGTCCCTCGACAGAAGTTGCATGCGAAGCATTACCACAATCCACGCGCAAGAAAATGTCCGGCGCATGACGCCGGTCCCGGTTCAGCCGTGAGCCACTGTGAATGGCGGCGCGAACAAGTTAAGCTGCGGGCCGGAAAGGACAATTGCCATGGCAGAGCGCCGGGACGACGAGGCCGAATCGCGCCGCATCCTCGAACGCGTGCAACAGGAAACGTCCCCAGGCGGCGCGTCGTTCATCACCCGCGCGGCGAAGGATGCGCGCGACCGCGTCACCGCCGCCGACACGGACCGCGCCGATCCCATCGAATATTGGGGAACCCGCATTGGCCGAACGCTCGGCTTCGTCATTGCCATTGGGCTATTGGCCTGGCTGGTGTATGCCGCCACGCGTGGCGGTTAGGAATCAAGCCTCATGAATGCAGAAAAAACCGACGCGCCGCGCGCGGTCATCGTCATCTCCAGCCATGTCGCCCGGGGCTCGGTCGGCAATCGCGCCGCGGTGTTCGCGCTGGAGACGCTGGGTTTCCCGGTCTGGGCAGTGCCGACCGTCATCCTGCCCTGGCATCCGGGGCACAGCCGAGCCACGCGCATCGTGCCGCCGCTCGACCAGTTCAAGGCGCTGATGGCCGATCTCGAGCGGGCGCCCTGGCTGGGCGAGGTGCGGGCCGTGCTTTCGGGCTATCTCGGCGAAGCGGGCCAGGCGGAAGCCGTTGCCTCGCTCGTCGCCGCCGTCAAGGAAAAGACCCCGAACGCGCTTTACGTCTGCGATCCGGTGATGGGCGATTCCGGCGGGCTCTACGTGCCGGAATCGACGGCCGCCGCCATGCGCGACAAATTGATGCCGATCGCGGACATCGCGACGCCGAACCGCTATGAGCTGGAATGGATGGCCGGCGCGCCGCTGCCCGACATCAAGGCGGTGACGGCGGCCGCGCTTCATGCCGGTCCGTCCACAATGCTGGTGACCTCGGCGCCGGCGATGATGGCGGGCGGCATCGGCAATTTCCTGCTCGACGGCAGCCAGGCGCTGCTTGCGGAGCACCGTGTGATCGAGAGGCCGCCGAACGGGCTAGGCGACCTGACGGCCGCGGTCTATCTGGCGCGGATTCTCTCCGGCCAGGCGCCGGTCAAGGCGCTGCAATCGACCACGGCGGCCGTTTACGAGATTCTCGCGCGCACCGCGAAGCGCGGCGGCGACGAGCTGCAGCTCGAAACCGACGCCCAGAGCCTGTCGCATCCAATGGCCATGGTGCAGCTGCGCCATCTGCTGCATCCCGGGCGGGACAAGCGGGCGTGAAACTGGTCGGCCACGCGCTGGCCGGCGTCGACGGCTGCAAGGCCGGCTGGATAGCCGTCCACCGCGAAGCGGACGCCGCGCCGTCCGTCTCGGTCTTCCCGAGCCTCCAGGTGCTGCTCGATGCGCTGCCCGATGCATTGATCGCCGTCGACATGCCGATCGGCCTGCCGGATTTTCAAGCAAGGGCGGCCGCGGGCCGGAGGCGCTGGTGCGGCCGCTGATCGGCGCGCGGCAATCGAGCGTGTTCGCCATCCCCTCGCGCGCGGCGCTCTATGCCGACACCAGCGACTTCACCACGATCGAAGCCTGGTATGCGGCGCATCGGCGGGCGAGCGCGGTGGCCATGGGGACTTCCGACCCGCCACGCGGCGTTTCCATCCAGGCTTTCGGCATCTTTGCCAAGATCCGCGAGATCGATCAGCTGTTGATCGCGCGGCCCGAACTGCGCGGCCGTGTCTTCGAATCGCATCCGGAAGTGGCGTTCTGCCGACTGAATGGCGGCACGGCGATGGCGCTGCCGAAGAAGACAAAGGGCGCGGTCAACCCGGCCGGCATGGAGGAGCGCAAGGCGCTGCTTTGCCGGCATGGCTATGAGAAGCGTTTCCTCGATCAGGCGCCGCCGCGGGGTGCTGCGAGCGACGACTTCCTCGACGCGGCGGCGATGATGCTGATCGCCGGGCGTATCGCCAGCGGCGCGGCGCGGCCTTCCCCCGACCCACCTCTGGCCGACCGTTTCGGCATACCCGTCGCCATCTGGGCTTGAGGCAAAATCGACCGCGCAGCTTTTGGCGGCATGCGATTGCGACGCCGCCATCCGCAATTCGGCATTGCCCACGACCTGCATTTGCCGCTAGAGGCTTTTTCGATCGCAACGAGCTGCCGCCTCCAACCCCCGGAAAGGCTCTAGCCGCCCATGCCTCACCTCCCCGAGCACCTCCTCGCCGGCTATCGCAACTTCATGAGTGGCCGCTACCCAACCGAAAGCGACCGCTATCGCTCGCTGGCGCGCGACGGTCAGGCGCCCGAGACGATGATCGTCGCCTGCTGCGATTCGCGCTCGGCGCCGGAAGCGATCTTCGATGCCGGTCCCGGCGAGCTCTTCGTGTTGCGCAATGTCGCCAATCTGGTGCCGCCCTACGAGCCGGACGGCGAGTATCACTCGACCTCGGCCGCGCTCGAATTCGCCGTGCAGAGCCTGAAGGTGAAGAACATCGTGGTGATGGGCCACGGCCGCTGCGGCGGCATCCGCGCCGCGCTCGACACCAACTCCGCGCCGCTGTCGCCCGGCGATTTCATCGGCAAATGGATGAGCCTGATCGCGCCAGCCGCCGAGACCGTGGCCTCCAGCACGATGATGACAACGACGGAGCGCCAGACCGCGCTGGAGCGTATTTCGGTCCGCTACTCCATCGCCAATCTCAGGACCTTTCCCTGCGTCTCGATCCTCGAAGGCAAGGGCAAGCTCTCGCTCTACGGCGCATGGTTCGACATCTCGACCGGGGAGCTGTGGGTGATGAACAAGGAAACCGGCGATTTCGAGCGGCCGGAGCTTTAACGGAGGCGTGATGCACCGGATCAGCTGGAGGATCGTTCTGGCGGCGACGCTGCTCATGTCCTCGCTCGTCCGCGCCAGCGCGGATGACGGCGCCATCATCGATCGCTGGTATTCGGCGCTGCTGGTCGCCGACCGTACCGAATTGTCCGACCTGCTTGCCGACGACGTGCGCATGAAGCTCGACGACATCGGCGTCGTCCAGACCAAAGAGGATTTCATCGCCTCGATCGACGAATGGCAGGGCGCGGTCGCGGGCGCGGCGATCCGCCATCGCATCGAAAAGAGCGAGAATGGTGAGACCACGGTGCTCGCCTGTTACGATTTTCCCAACAACGATACGCTCATGCGCGAGACCTTCACCGTCGCCCGCGGGCGCATCGTCGCCAGCACGCAGACAGCGGTGGCGCAGGACTGCAGCGGCTATTGAGGCGAGGTCCGTGTTGCGCGGCGCGCGGCATCGCCCTACATCCGAGGCAGCCCGCCTCCAAATCAGTCCACCGGAATCGCTCATGTCATCTTCAAAAGCCGTCGATCTCGCCGCCCATCCGCTGACCCTTTGGCAGGGTCCGCTCGGCCTGCCCGATTTCTCGCGCATCGGCGACAATGATTTTGGCCCTGTCTTCGACGCGGCGCTGGCGGCGCACCAGGCCGAGATCGACGCCATCGCCGGCAACAGAGAGACGCCGACCATCGAGAACACGCTTGCCGCGCTCGAGCTCGCCGGCGAGCCGCTCGACCATGTCTCGTCGATCTTCTGGTGCCGCGCCGGCGCCCACACCAACGACACGATCCAGGCGATGGAACGCGAGGTTTCGCCAAAGATGTCGCGGCATTTCTCCGCGATCTCGATGAACGAGAAGCTGTTTGCCCGCATCGACGATCTCTACCAGCGGCGCGACAGCCTGAAGCTCGATGCCGAGACGCTGCGGGTGCTGGAGAAGACCTGGAAGGGATTTGTCCGGTCGGGCGCCAAGCTGGATGCGGAGGGCAAGAAGCGGCTTGCGGCCATCAATGAAGAGCTCTCGTCGCTCGGGACCAAGTTCGGCCAGAACGTGCTCGCCGACGAACGCGACTGGGCGCTGTTCCTCGACGAGGCCGATCTTGCCGGCCTGCCGGATTTCTTGAAGAGCGCCATGGCCGAGGCGGCCGAGATGCGCGGCCAGAAGGGCCGCTATGCGGTGACGCTGTCGCGCTCGATCTACGAGCCGTTCTCGACCTTCTCCGAGCGCCGCGACCTGCGCGAGATCGCGTTCAAGGCTTTCATCATGCGCGGCCAGAATGGCGGCGCCTCCGACAACACCGATGTCGTGCGTGACATGCTGAAGCTGCGCGCCGAGAAGGCGAAGCTGCTTGGTTACGATTCCTTCGCGGCGCTGAAGCTCGACGATACGATGGCGAAGACCCCGAAGGCGGTGCACGAGCTGCTCGATCCGGTGTGGGAGAAGGCGCTGGAAAAAGCCGCCGCCGACCAGAAGGAGCTGGAGCGGCTGGCGACAGAAGCCGGCAGCAACGAGAAGTTCGCGGCCTGGGACTGGCGCTTCTACCAGGAGAAGCTGCGTGCCGAGAAATTCGCCTTCGACGAGGCGGAGCTGAAGCCGTATTTGCAGCTCGAGCGCGTCATCAAGGCTTGCTTCGATGTCGCCACGAAACTGTTCGGCATCACTTTCGAGGAGAAGAAGGGCATCGCCGCCTGGCATCCCGATGCACGAGTCTTCGTGGTGAAGAATGCCGACGGCAGCGAGCGCGGCCTGTTCCTGGCCGATTATTTCGCCCGTCCGTCAAAACGTTCCGGCGCCTGGATGAGCGCGCTGAAATCCGGCTACAAGCTCGGTCATGGTTCCAAGCCGGTGATCTACAACATCATGAACTTCGCCAAGCCGCCGGCCGGCGAAGCGGCGCTTCTGTCGGTCGATGAGGCGAAGACGCTGTTCCACGAGTTCGGCCATGCGCTGCACGGCATGCTGACCGACGTCACCTGGCCGTCGGTCTCGGGCACTTCGGTCAGCCGCGATTTCGTCGAACTGCCCTCGCAGCTTTACGAGCATTGGCTGACGGTGCCCGCGGTGCTGGAAAAGCACGCGCTGCACGTCAAGACCGGCAAGCCGATGCCGAAGGCGCTGCTCGACAAGATGCTTGCGACCCGCACCTTCGGCGCCGGTTTCGCCACGGTCGAGTTCACCGCCTCGGCGCTGATCGACATGGCCTATCATGCAAGGCCTGAGGCGCCGGCCGAGCCGCTTCGGTTCGAGGCCGAGACGCTGGAAAAACTGCATATGCCCGACACGATCGCCATGCGCCACCGCACCCCGCATTTCGGCCATGTCTTCGCCGGCGACGGATATTCAGCCGGCTATTATTCCTACATGTGGTCGGAAGTGCTCGACGCGGACGCCTTCTCGGCTTTCGAGGAAACGGGCGATGCCTTCAATCCGGAATTGGCCGAGCGGCTGCGGAAGAACATCTACGCCGCGGGTGGGTCGAAGGATCCTGAGGAGCTTTACACGGCGTTCCGGGGAAAGATGCCGTCGCCCGAGGCGATGATGGTGAAGCGGGGGCTGGTGTGACTGGCTAATCTCCCCCCTTGTCGGGGAGATGGCCGGCAGGCCAGAGGGGGGCGCTGTCCCGCCGACGTCTCAGTTCATCACAGTCCCGCCGACATCCCGCTTGGCTATTGTTACCCAAGCTAAGCGAGGTCGCGATCCTTCGCGCCCCCCTCTGCCCTGCCGGGCATCTCCCCCACGAGGGGGGAGATTGGCTGTTTCCACGGATCCGCAACCCTCGGCCATATAGCCCGGTTCAGCTTCCGATAATCCGTCTTTGCCGGATTGCTCGGATAGGAACTCGGCGCCGCGACATAGATGATCTCGGCGGCGATCGGCGCGAAGCCGGCGTAGAAATGGTTGGTCGATTTGATCAGCAGGATGTCCTTGTCCATCGGATCGATGCCGATATTGGAGAAGACATCCGGCTCGAAGGTCTGGGTGCGGTTGGTGTTCAAGATGACGTCGACTTCCGTGCCTTCGATGCGCACCACAGCCGACGGCCCCAACGTCACCCGGCTCGGACCGAAGCTTTGCCAGCCTTCGTTGGTCGTCTTCAGCACCGTGACGCGCGCGTCGATCGGCTCGCCGGCCTGCGGCCCGGCCTTGCCGCCGAAGCGCAGATCGATGACCGCGCCCTCGCCGGCGGCATGGCAGAAGGTCACGGCGATCGGGTCCCAGATCGTCGCCACACCGACCTTGTTCAGGCCGCGCTTGAGCAGCTCGCGCAACACGATGGTGCCGTCGCCCGGCACGCCGCCGCCGGGATTGTCCCAGATATCTGCGATCACGACTGGCTTGTCCTGGTGCGTCGCGCGCACGGCAAGCGCCTGTTCGATGCCCGCCGAGGCGGAGAGCATCGTCATCGCGGTTTTTTCGCGCAGCGCATAGAGCTCGCGCCCGAGGCTTTCCGCCAAAGCATCGCCCTTTGCCTTGTCGTTGTCGGTGACGACCAGGATGCGCGTGCCCATCTCCGGCACGTCGGCGGCCATGAAGCCGTGGATGACCGAGACCGACAGCACGCCGTCCTTGCCATGCAGCGCCTTGATCCTGTCGACGAAGGAGCGCATCGGCTCGCGGCTGGTCGGCAGCACCTGGATCATGCGGCAGTCGAAGGTCGAGATCACCGGCTCGATCTCGCCGCGCGCCGCGGCAAGGCCGAGCTCGACGACATGCTCGCCGCGCTCATAGAAATCGGTATGCGGGAATTCGAGGAAATAGGCCATGATATCGCAGGCCGCGACGCGTTTCGGCGTCAAATGGCTGTGCGGATCGAACTCCGAAGCGATCACCACCTTCGGCCCCACGATAGCGCGCACGCGTTCCAGCAGATCGCCTTCGCAATCGTCATAGCCTTGCGCGACCATGGCGCCATGCAGGCCAAGGATCACCGCATCGACCGGTAGGGCGGCCTTGAGCTGGTCGAGGATCTCGTCACGCAGCGCCTCATAGGTCTGACGCTGCACCAGGCCGCCGGGCTCGGCCCAGGTCGCCGTGCCTTCGATGACGGTCAGATCTTCCTTCGTGGCGCGCTTGCGCAGCGCCACGATCGGCGAGGAGCACAGCGTCGGCGTCTCTGGGTGTTTTCCCGGGCCGGCATAGAAGGCCATCTCGAACGAGGCCCGGTCGGTCGGCACCGGCGAGAAGGTGTTGGTTTCCGTCGCCAGCGAGGCGGTGAAGATGCGCATGAAC
>NZ_RZRY01000273.1:0-7906 GCF_003998035.1 Mesorhizobium sp. M2A.F.Ca.ET.039.01.1.1
CCAGGTGGCGGGCATCGGCCTCGGCGGCGTCGGCATCGTCGCGGCCACGCTCTGCGCCACCTTCCTGTTCACCGTCACGCTTGGACGGCTGATCGGCGTCGACCGGAAGCTCGCGCAACTCATCGCCGCCGGCACCTCGATCTGCGGCGCCTCGGCGATCGTCGCCACCAACATCGTCACCGACGCGCGCGATGAGGACGTCACCTATGCGGTCGCCGCCATCACGCTGTTCGGCACCATCGCCATGCTCGGCTTCCCGCTGCTGGCGCCGGTCTTCGGCCTCGACCAGCACGCTTTCGGCCTGTGGGCGGGCGCCTCGATCCACGAGGTGGCGCAGGTGATCGGCGCCGGCTTCCAGAACGGCACTCTCGCCGGCGAGACCGCGACCGTCGCCAAGCTCACTCGCGTCGCCATGCTGGCGCCGATGGTGATCGCGCTCGGCCTGATGGCGCGCCGCGGCAGCTCCGACGCTTCCGGCGCCAAGCCGCCGATGCCCTGGTTCGTCGCGGCCTTCGTCGCGGTGGTGGCGCTGAACAGCCTGGTCGCGATCCCGGCGCAGATCCATTCGGCGACTGCCTTGGCCACGCAGATCATGCTGACCATGGGCCTCGCCGCCATGGGCCTGCAGGCCGATATTTCGGAGCTGCGTTCGCGCGGCCTGCGGCCGCTGATGCTGGCCTTCTCGGCCTTCCTCGTCATTGCGGGCTTCAGCCTGGTGCTGGTGAGGTTCGTCTGACCTACTGGGAATCCCGGCGGAGCGTTCCGATACCGGCCAGGATGAGGTCCACGCCGGCGAGGAATTGCTCGCGGTCGTCGTGCTCGTGAAACCGCGCGGCAGTGCGAAGCAGGAACGGATAGCCGGCGGGGTCCGACCTCGTCCATCGCTCGACGACGGTCGACAGGAATGCTTCCCGATCGGTGCCAGGCGGCAAAGGACGGGCGTTGGCGGCGTTCTGCGCGTTTTGGCCAGCGGCGCCAAGGATGTAGTGGACCAGCGCGGACGCCGCGTCGAACAGCGCTCGGTCCGGAACACCGAGCGCGTCGAGATGACTGCCGATGCTTTCGAATATCCGCCCCACTGCCGGCTGCCACGGCGCCCGCGAAAGCTGGGCGCCCGCCCAGGGATGCGCGTCGATCGCATCGAACAGCCCCAGCGCAACTGCCCGAATCGCCTCCCGTGGTTCCGCTTCTTGAACCGCCTCGCTCATGACACGGTCGATGACCTCCTCGGTCGCCGCGGCGAGCAGTTCGTCCTTGTCCTTGACGTGCCAGTAGATCGCCCCGCTTCCCGTCGCCAGGCGTGCCGCGAGCGCACGGAAAGTCAGCCCGCTCTCGCCGCCTGAATCCAGGATCTCGATCGCGGCCCCGATGATCCGCTCCTTCGAAAGCGCATCGGTGCGCCGCTCAACCCGTCCACTCCTTGCCATGCCGCATCTTGACATGAATGGAACGACGTTCCAAATACTATTTATGGAACATCGTTCCAATCTCTCGTCGAAAAGGATCAGACGATGACTGAGGTAACAATCGTGGGCGCGGGTCTTGGCGGCCTCACCCTGGCGCGCGTGCTTCATATCCACGGCATAGCTGTAACGGTCTATGAAGCGGAGGCTTCGGCATCGGCGTGCACGCAAGGCGGGCAGATCGACATCCACGAGTATAATGGACAGATCGCGCTCGAAGCCGCTGGCCTCACCGAAGCCTTCCACGCCATCATCCACCAAGGCGGCGCGGCTAGCCGCGTGCTCGACCGGCACGGCACGGTGCTGCTTGAGGAAGCGGACGATGGCGGCCGACCCGAAGTGCTGCGCGGCGATCTGCGGCGCATTCTGATAGACTCGCTGCCCGCCGACAGCATCCGCTGGGGAAAGAAGCTTGCCGGCGTCGCCGCTCTGGGTGGCGGCCGGCACGAACTGACCTTCACCGACGGATCGGCTGTCGAAACCGGGCTTCTCGTGGGGGCTGACGGCGCATGGTCGAAGGTGCGGCCGCTACTGTCGGACGCAACGCCACGTTATGTCGGCGCAACGTTCATCGAGACGTATCTATATGATGTTGACGATCGACACCCCGCCGCCGCCGAAGTGGTCGGCTTGGGCACAATGTTTGCGGCTGCCCCGGGAAATGCGATCGCCGCGCATCGAGAAGCGGGAGGCGTCCTCCACACCTATGTTCAATTGAGCCGGCCCGCGGGATGGTTCGCACGCATCGACTTCACCGATGCCGACGCCGCCAGAACCCGGATCGCCGCCGAGTTTGAAGGCTGGGCGCCAGCGCTCACCACGCTGATCACCGACGGCGAAACCGCGCCGGTTCCGCGCATGATCTACACGCTGCCCGATGAACACCGCTGGGGTCGCGTCGCAGGCGTGACACTGCTCGGCGATGCCGCGCACCTCATGCCACCGTCCGGCGAGGGCGCCAACCTGGCAATGTTCGACGGCGCCGAGCTCGGCAAGGCGATTGCCGCGAACCCGTACGACATCGAGAAGGCACTTGCCGACTATGAGAATCCGATGTTTGCCCGCGCCGCCGCCGAAGCCCCGGACGCGCGCCAGGTGCTGGAGCTTTGCCTCGGCGAACGCGCGCCGTTCTCACTGGTGGACTTCTTCAACGACGTCGCGCAGGAAAAGCACGCGTGATCCTGACGGCCCTTCGAACGCTCCAATCGCAGCGAGCCTGTGCCCTCAGTCCTCGAACTCGCACGCCGCTACATAGATAGCGGCCAGTTTCTCGATACCGGCCTGGTCCTCCTTGTCGAAGCGACCCGGCAGCGGGCTGTCGAGGTCGAGCACGCCGAACGCGCCATCGGCGTCGCGCAACAGCACCACCAGCTCGGAGCGCGAATCGGCATCGCAGGCGATGTGGCCGGGGAATTCGTTGACGTCCTTGACCAGCATCGACATGTCGAGCTCAATGGCCTTGCCGCAGACGCCCTTGCCGACGGCAATGCGCACGCAGGCCGGCTTGCCCTGGAAAGGCCCGAGCACCAGCTCGTCATCGGAGGCGAGGAAATAGAAGCCGGCCCAGTTGAGGTCGGGCACCATCTGGTAGATCAGCGCCGCCGTGTTGGCGGCATTGGCGACGGAATCGCCCTCGCCTTCCAGCAACGCTTTCAATTGCGCGGCCAACTCCTTATAGAAGGCCGGCTTGTCCTTGGCGTCGATGGCGGTTGCCGCGAACATCGTATTGTCTCTCCGTTGCAAGCCGAGGCTCGGCCTACAGATTGCTGTGCATCAAGATAAGTCCTGAACGGTTTTGACCGGCAGGAACAACCGCAATTCGTTGGACGGCAATGCGGTGAAACCATGATCGAGATAGAGCTTCTTTCTGCGCGCCACCTTGGCTGGGTCGCCGCAATCCAGCACGTCCAGCATGACAACGGCAATTCCGATCTGCTCAGCAACCCTCGCTATGCGCACCAGTGCGTCGAGCAGAAGGTCGCCGCCATATCCATTGCCTGCGAATCGCAGGTCAACACCCATCATGGACAGATAGGCCGCAGGGATGCTCCCATGTCCCGGCCGGGTTCTCGCGTATTTGTGCGGCAGCTCGCTATAATCCACCGAGTGCGAATTGATGGCGTAAAAGCCGATCAGGTCTCCGGCCGGACTGACCATCACGAAGACCCGAAGATTGTCGGCTTTGGATAGCTTGTTGGCGGTCCTTTTGAAGAAATTGTCGACCTGATCTACGCCACAGGAAAAAGCCGTTCGATCGTGCTTTTCAGGATCGAACGGCTCTATGACGTTGGCGACTTCGGGCTGCCGCGTCACTTGGAAATGACGGTTTTGACATAGCGCGCAAACGACGCCCGCAGCCGATCCGTCGGCTGCGGCGGATTTTCGAGGGCCGCAAAGAAGGCAGCATGGTCGACAGGCCGCAGAGCGGTGCGCTCATGAGCCTCAATCGTTTCCATGGCGGCCTTGTATGCGGCATTCATTGTGAAAACCGAGTCGTCGACACCGGCAAGAGCTGCGGCTTGCTGAATGGCTTTCTTGATGCGCGGCTTTGTGCGGAAGTTCATCCGCTCGCTGCTGCGCTCCTCGATCTCTCGAATTTCATCATGGAAAGTTTCCATGTCCTTGCTCCTTCGCCTTATGTACGTCGCATCGGCGTACAGGTCAAGAAAATTGCATAAGAGCAAGCTGCGGCGGTTGCCGCAAACTTCCTGGTCGTTTCTCCGTTGCAAGGGCGCGCACGTGCCCGATACAGTCCGGCCTCTCTGCCACCAAAACCGCCGCCGGGAAACAGCCTGTCGTGACCTCCAGCCATTCCGGAACAGTGACGACCAGGACAATCCGCATCGCCGCCGCGGTGATCCGCGACGAAGGCGGCAGGCTGCTGCTGGTGCGCAAGCGCGGCACAAAAGCCTTCATGCAGGCCGGCGGCAAGATCGAGCCGGGTGAGTTGCCGGCCGCAGCCCTGGCGCGCGAATTGCGCGAGGAACTGGGCATCGTCGTCGATCCGGGCGCTGCCTCGCATCTCGGTTTGTTTTCGGCGCCTGCCGCGAACGAGCCAGATGCCCGTGTCGAGGCCGAGCTGTTCGAGCTTTCCATCACAGACGAGCCGATCCCCGCGGCGGAGATCGACGAGATGATCTGGCTTAACCCGGCGCTGGCGAGCGGCATGGAACTGGCGCCGCTGACCGCCGATATCGTCCTGCCGCGCTACGGCCGCCAACCATGAATTCACGCAACGTGGAAAAACAGGCGGTGGGCGGAGCGCCTCTTACCTTCGCGGTGCTGGTCTTTCCCGGCTTTCCGATGATGGCGTTTTCGTCCGTTATCGAGCCGCTGCGCGCCGTCAACATTCTTGCCAAGCGCGAGTGCTACCACTGGGTGATCGTCGGCGCCGATCCGGGCACGGTCGAAGCCTCCAACGGCGTCGTCATCCAGCCCGGCTTTTCCGCGGCGGACGCGCCGAAGGTCGACCGCATCGTCGTCTGCTCCGGCGGCGATGCCGACCATGTCGTGGCCGATGAAGCGATGAGCTGGATCCGCAAGAGCCTGCGCAGCGGCGCTTATATCGGCGCTGTCGCGGACGCCGCCTTCTTCCTCGCTCGCGCCGGGCTGCTCGACGGCCATGCCTGCACCTTGCACTGGACCAGCCAGCCCGCCTTCACCGAAGCGTTTCCGGATATCGAGCTTCGGCGCGATCTCTTCGTCATCGACCGCAAGCGTTTCACCTCGGCCGGCGGCGTCGGCAGCCTCGACATGATGCTGGAGATCATCACGCGCGACTGTGGCGCCGAGCTCGCGGCGGGTGTCGCTGAATGGTTCGTGCACAGTCCACTGCGCTCCAGCGTCGACCGCAAGCTGATGCCGCTCAGGCTGCGCACCGGGGTGCAGAACGAGCTGGTTCTATCGGCCATCGCCATCATGGAGGACGCGGTGGAGGAGCGGCTCGGCATGGCGGAACTTGCGGAGCGGCTCGGTGTGTCGCCCGACAAGCTCGAGCGCAATTTCCGCGCCGAGCTGGATATCTCGCCTAACGGCTATTACCGGCGGCTCAGGCTGAAGCGGGCGGCCGACCTTTTGGCGCATTCGACACTGATGGTGCGCGATGTGGCGCTGGCCTGCGGCTTTGCTTCGATGTCGAGTTTTGCGAGGGCTTTTCGCGAGGAGCATGGGCACGCGCCGAAGGCGATGCGGAGGCATTAGGGTGCAGTGCGCGCTGGCGCGATGAGACGCTGGCGGGACAGCGCCACCTCTGGCCTGCCGGCCATCTCCCCACTTGGGAGGAGATTGGCAGCCTCGGCGCCGCGCCCTTGTTGCAACTTCGGCAATTGGCGAAGCCCTGCGCGACATCTGATCTCTCCGCTCGTGGGGGAGATGTCCGGCAGGACAGAGGGGGGCGCGAAGGATCGCTACACTGCCCATTGCCCTGCGGCATCCGGCACAACAATCGCGGAATGCCGCACAAGCTCAAAACCCTGGCCGGCTATGGTCTCCGCAACAGGAGACCTTCTGATGAGCATCGTCGTATTCGATCCCGACAGCACCGAGGATGTGGACTTCAAGGAGCGCATGCGCCACCCCGCAGCGGCCGATCCAGCGGGCGGCATGTGGTTGTCGGACACCGAACCGTCCTTCATCGACGCCGACGCACTGCGTAAGGGACGGCTTACCAAGCTGCGCGCATGGATGCGCGAGGCGGGTTATGGCGGCGTCGTTTTGTTCGATCCTTACAACCAGCGCTACGCCACCGGTTCGCGCAACATGTTCGGCTATTTCCTGCGCAATTCGACCCGCTACTTCTTCATTCCGACCGAAGGGCCGATTGTCCTCTTCGAATATCCGCAGAGCTACCATGTCTCGATGGTGCTCGACACGATCGGCGAGGCGCGGCCGTCCAAGCTGGTCTGGTCATCGGTCTCCGGCCGCGACGACGAAACCGCCGGCCCCTTCGCCGACGAGATAACCGAGCTTCTGAAAAAGCATGGCGGCGGCTCGATAAAGCTGGGGCTCGACCGCTGCAGCCACCTGCAGGCGCTGGCGCTGGAAAAGCGCGGCTGCGAGGTGAAGGACTGCCAGGGCGAGATCCTCGCGGTGCGCGCGGTGAAGACGCCAGAGGAAGTGAAGTGCCTGCAAGCATCGATGGCCGGCGCCGAAGCCGCGGTTGCTGCGGTGCGCGAGGCGATCAAGCCCGGCGTTTCCGAAAACGAGCTCTTCGCCATCATGTATCACGAGGTGATCCGTCAGGGCGGCGAGTTCATCGAGACCCGGCTGCTGACCTCCGGGCAGCGCACCAATCCGTGGTTCAACGAAGCGAGCGGCCGCAAGATCAGGCCGGGCGAACTGGTCGCGCTCGATACCGACACGATCGGCTGCTACGGCTACTACTCCGACTTCTCGCGTACCTTTCGCTGCGGCCCGGGCAAGCCGACGCCCTACCAGAAGTCGCTCTACCGCATGGCGCACGACCAGGTGCAGCACAATATCGGCATCGTGAAGCCCGGCATGGCTTTTCGCGAGATTGCCGAGAAGGCGTGGAAAATCCCCGACCGTTTCGTCGACCAGCGCTACACATCGGTCATGCACGGCGTCGGCATGCATGGCGAGACGCCTTTCATCGCCCACTCGATGGACTACGAGACCTATGGCCGCGACGGCATCATCGTGCCGGGCATGGTGGTGAGCGTGGAAAGTTATATCGGCGAGAAAGGCGGCCGCGAGGGCGTCAAGCTCGAGGACGAGATTCTCATCACCGAGACCGGGACCGAGCTGCTCTCGCGGTTTCCTTATGAAGACGAATTTCTTGACAAGTAGCGCCCACATACCGACAGCACATTGCATGAAAACGCCCATTTCCATCCGGCGCGGCACGGTGGCCGCGGTGTTCATCGATCTCCAGGAGGAGCATCGCAAGGACGAGCGCTATCTGGTCGAGGGGTTTGCCGACATCCTCGCCAATGTGCAGCGCCTGCAGGAGGCGGCGCGGCGCAATTTCGTGCCGCTTTACCACTGGGCCTATATCGTCGACCTCGCGGCGGCGCGGCCGTTCCACCCTGTGGACCAAAGCGGCAAGTCGGCCTTTTCCGACAAGGACGATCCGCTGACCGCGATCTGCCATGAAGTGGCCCCGCGGAACGGCGAGGCCATGCTGGTCAAGCAGGAGGCAAGCGCCTTCGGCAGGAACGATTTCGGCGACAAGCTCAAGGCGGCGGGCATCGAATGGCTGGTGATTGCCGGCGTCTGGACCGAGGCCTGCATCGACGCCACGGTGAAGGATGCGGTAGCGCGCGGCTTTCGCGTGCTTTTGGCCAAGGATGCCTGCGGCAGCGCCAGTGCCGCCATGCACCAGACCGGCATCCTCAACCTCGCCAACCGGCTCTATGGCGGCGCCGTCACCAACACGCTCGACGCCTGCCGGCTGATGGCCGGCGACACGGTGAATGTGTGGC
>NZ_RZRY01000274.1:0-7872 GCF_003998035.1 Mesorhizobium sp. M2A.F.Ca.ET.039.01.1.1
GGGTGATGGCGAATTCGGTCTGGGTGTTCATGCCGGTCACTTCCTGTGATTCGTGTCGTGGCAGTATGTGGACTCCCACTAGGGCCTAAGTTTGGCGGGTGCGCGACAACTTCGCACAAACGCGCCAGACGATTTCCGGTTGCCTGCTGACCTACGTCTGGTCGGGCCAAGGTTGCCAAGATTCAGGTCAGGCCGGCCTCACCTGAATATCGGCAAACCCTAGAACTTGTCGTCCTCGGTCGGCACCAAAATCTCGCGTTTGCCGGCATGGTTGGCCGGGCCGACAATGCCTTCCTTCTCCATCTTCTCGATGATCGAGGCGGCGCGGTTGTAGCCGATGCCGAGCCGCCGCTGGATGTAGCTGGTCGAGGCCTTGCCGTCGCGCAGCACCACCGCCACCGCCTGGTCGTAGGGATCGTCGGAATCCTCGAAATTGCCGGCGCCACCGCCGCCGGAACCACCCTTGCCGGACGGGCCATCCTCGTCCTCTTCCTCATCGTCCTCCGTGATGGCGTCGAGATATTCCGGCACGCCCTGCAGCTTCAGATGCGCGACGATCCGCTCGACCTCGTCGTCCGAGACGAACGGACCGTGGACGCGCTGGATGCGCCCGCCGCCGGCCATGTAGAGCATGTCGCCCATGCCGAGCAGCTGCTCGGCGCCCTGCTCGCCAAGGATGGTGCGGCTGTCGATCTTCGACGTCACCTGGAAGGAGATGCGGGTCGGGAAATTCGCCTTGATCGTGCCGGTGATGACGTCGACCGAAGGACGTTGCGTTGCCATGATGACATGGATGCCGGCGGCGCGCGCCATCTGCGCCAGCCGCTGCACCGCGCCTTCGATATCCTTGCCGGCCACCATCATCAGGTCGGCCATCTCGTCGATGATGACCACGATATAGGGCATCGGCTCGAGATCGAGGTTCTCGGTCTCGTAGATCGCCTCGCCGGTCTGGCGGTCGAAGCCGGTCTGCACCGTGCGCGAGATTTTTTCGCCCTTGTTCTCCGCTTGCTGAACGCGTGCGTTGAAGCCGTCGATGTTGCGCACGCCGACCTTGGACATCTTGCGGTAGCGGTCCTCCATCTCCCGCACGGTCCATTTCAGCGCCACGACCGCCTTCTTCGGATCGGTGACGACCGGCGTGAGCAGATGCGGGATGCCGTCATAGACGGAGAGCTCGAGCATCTTCGGGTCGATCATGATCAGCCGGCATTCCTGCGGCGTCATCCGGTAGAGCAGCGACAGGATCATCGTGTTGATGGCGACCGACTTGCCGGAGCCGGTGGTGCCGGCGACCAGCACATGCGGCATCTTGGCGATGTCGACGATGACCGCCTCGCCATTGATGGTCTTGCCGAGCGCCAGCGCCAGCTTCGCCTTGGTCGTCTCGAAGTCGCGACTGGCCATGATCTCCCTCAGATAGACCGTCTCGCGCTTGGCGTTGGGCAGCTCGATGCCGATGGCATTGCGGCCAGGCACCACGGCGACGCGGCAGGCGATCGCGCTCATCGAGCGGGCGATGTCGTCGGACAGGCCGATGACGCGCGAGGACTTGATGCCGGGCGCCGGCTCCAGCTCGTAGAGCGTGACGACCGGACCGGGGCGGACATGGATGATCTCGCCCTTGACGCCGAAATCCTCCAGCACGCCTTCGAGAAGCCGCGCGTTCTGCTCCAGCGCGTCCTTCGACAGGCTTGGATCCTTGGCGACGTTCTTCGGCTCGGAGAGGAAATGCAGCGACGGCATCTCGAACGTGTCGGAGCCGATCAGCGAGGTCTGCGCCTCGCGCTGCACACGGGCGCCCGGCACCGGCCGCGCCGCCGGCGCCGCGACACGGGTCGCGGCATCGGAGCGGAAATTCTGCACCTTGGCGTGCGCGCCGCGCCGCTGGGCAGGCGCCTCGTCGTCGAAGTCGTCGAGGTCGACGTCCTCGTCCTGCTCGTTTTCGAAAATATCCTGGTCCGCCGGATCGACTGAAGCGCTGCGGTCGTTGACCATGGCGGCGAAGAATTCCGGCTCGACACGGGCGCGGCCGCCCGGGCTCACCCGGCTTTCGGCGAACTCGGCCGATTCGACGCGCTCGGCGGCGCGCCGCCATGCGCTGGACTTGGGCTGCATCGGCGGCTCGAACTCGTCGCGCTCCCGCCTGCGGCGCTCGGCGCGGCGATGCAAGAAGGCGCGGAACGACAGCCACCAATGGGTGACGGCGCCGAGCGCCAGGATGCCCTCGTCGCCCTCGTCCTCATCCTCGTCGAACAGCATCTCGTCCTGCTCGCGCGGATCGGGCGCAGCAGCGCGCTCCATGACGGCGAAGCCGTTCTTGCGCGCGATCAGCGCCGAGCCATAGGCAAACAGCCATAACATCGGCGCGGCGAGGACGACCGCGATGATCGTCGCGAAAAGCCCTTTCGGGTAACCGCCGACGGCGATGCCCGGGATCTTCAGCACCATGTCGCCGAAGACGCCACCAAGCCCGGTCGGCAGCGGCCAGGTGTTGGGCGGCGTCACGCAGCCGGCGATGGCCGCGGCCAGAAGCGCGAAGCCGAACCAGGCGAAGCCGCGCTTCGGCAATTTGTCGACGCCGCGCGCGGTGAAAAGCAGAAAGCCCCAGACAACCGCGGGCACCAGACCGGCCACGGCGGCAAGACCGAAGAACTGCATGGCAAGGTCGGAGAACACCGCACCCGCATAACCCATGGCGTTGGTGACGACGTTGCTGGTGGCGTGCGAGAAGCTCGGGTCGGCAACGTTCCACGTGGCCAAAGCCGCGATGCCGAAGGCGGTGAACAGGAACAGCCCGGCGCCGGCCAGCCGCCCGACCTGACGCCGCGCGAATGCCTGGATGCCGTGCCCCGTATCGGTCAGCGCGAGCGGTGCTGAGGCGCCTGAACGCATGCTCTTCCCCGTGATCGTTGCCTGGCCGGGCGCATGGCGCATTCCGGCAGATTCGAACGCCAGACTATCGGGGGGAAGGTTAAGGCCGCATTAACCATGGACCTTTACCGGAGATGGCGCGGAACGACGGTGGCGAGCCGCGAAGCCCGCCACCTTTGCTTGAAACGCCGAAACGATCAGGCCTTTTCGGACCCGACCTCGGGCATCACTTGTTGGCGCCGCCATACGCCATCAGATTGGCGCAGAATTCGGCGTGAGGCTTGCTCATCGCCGCGTCCTGGCACTCCTTTATCATCTTGTCTTGCTTGTCCTTGGGCGTCGCCGCCCAGGCCGTCTTGCAGTCGGCTTCGGGCTCTGGACAAAAAAGGAGGCCCGGAAGGGTGTTCCGGGCCTCAAGGCGTGAGCCCTTTCGAGACATCACGACGGGATCTTGGGAGGAATTCCGGGCCGGCGGGAGGAGGATCCGCCGGCCCTCGGGGCAATTCCAGGAAGGCATGAAACCCTCCGGAATTGCGCCCATGCAAAGGGCAAAGGCAGCCTTACGGCACCACTTCGCCGTGCTGGGTGACGTCGAGACCCTCGACCTCTTCCTGGGTCGACGGACGCAGGCCGACCAGCGCCTTGACGATGTAGAGGATCACGAAGGTGGCGATCGCCGTCCACAGGATGGTGAAGACAATGCCGTAGAGTTGCTTGCCTACAGAGGCGTCCTTGCCGAGCGCGTTGATCGTCGGATCGGCGAGCGCGCCGGTGAGCAGCGCGCCGACGATGCCGCCAACGCCGTGCACGCCGAAGGCATCGAGCGAGTCGTCATAGCCGAACGCATGCTTGAGCTTGACCGCCGAGATGTAGCAGATGACGCCGGCGAGGATGCCGACGATGAAGGCGCCGGTCGGGTTGACGAAGCCGGAGGCCGGCGTCACCGCCACTAGGCCAGCGACCGCGCCCGAGATGATGCCGAGCACCGAAGGCTTCTTGGCGACGATCCATTCGGCGAACATCCAGGCGAGCGCCGCAGCGGCGGTGGCAACCTGCGTGTTCATCATCGCGGCGCCGGCAAGGCCATCGGCCGCCAGTTCCGAACCGGCGTTGAAGCCGAACCACCCGACCCACAGCAGCGAGGCGCCGATGACCGAGTAGACCAGGTTATGCGGCGCCATGTTGGTGGTGCCGTAGCCTTCGCGCTTGCCCAGCACCAGCGCGCAGACCAGGCCCGCGACACCAGCGTTGATGTGGACGACCGTGCCGCCGGCGAAGTCGAGCACACCGGCCGAGCCGAGGAAGCCGCCGCCCCACACCCAATGCGCGATCGGCGCGTAGACGAACACCAGCCACAGGCCCATGAAGATCAGCAGCGCCGAGAATTTCATGCGCTCGGCGAAGGCGCCGGCGATCAGCGCCGGCGTGATGATGGCGAAGGTCAACTGGAACATCGAGAAGACGAATTCGGGAATATTCGCCACGCCCGGCAGCCAGAGCGTCGAGACGGTGATGCCGTGGTGGAAGAACCGCGAGAAGCCGCCGACATAGCTGTTCAAGCTGGCGGATTCGTTGGTGGTGAAGGCGAGCGAATAGCCGAACATGAACCACAGCACCGTCACCAGGCAGGTGATGGCGAAGCTCTGCATGATGGTGGCGAGCACGTTCTTCTTGCGCACCATGCCGCCGTAGAACAGCGCCAGGCCCGGAATGGTCATCATCAGCACCAGCGCCGTCGAGGTCAGCATCCAGGCGGTATTGCCGGTGTCGAGAACCGGGGTCGGAGCGGCGGGCGCCGCAGGCGCCGCCGGAGCGGCCTCCTGCGCGAAGGCGGCGGCGGTGCTCAGCGCTACGAGAGCGAGCGAAGCGGCCGCGCGTCCCGTCGTCTTCAAGGTGGAAGGAATATTCATTTAACTCTCCGTTGGAATGGATGGTCGCCGCTCAGAGCGCGTCGGTGTCTGTTTCGCCGGTACGGATGCGCACCGCCTGGTCGATGCCGAAGACGAAGATCTTGCCGTCGCCGATCTGGCCGGTCTTGGCGGCCGAAGTGATGGCTTCGACGGCCTTGTCGACCATGTCGGCGCCGACCGCGACCTCGATCTTGATCTTGGGCAGGAAGCTGACCGCGTACTCCGCGCCGCGATAGATTTCCGTGTGCCCCTTCTGACGCCCGTAGCCTTTAACTTCGGTGACGGTCAGGCCCTGGATGCCGACGGCGGTGAGCGCTTCGCGCACCTCGTCGAGCTTGAACGGCTTGATGATTGCCATCACGATTTTCATAAGGTTTCACCCTTTGCTGTTGCGGTCCCCCGCGTTTGCACACCTACACCGATCCCGAGGAGAGCCGGAGAGTGCCCGACAGGATTCAAGCTCCGTGCCAATTGCCGAAGCATGGCGTTAACCTGTTGTAAACAAAGGGGCAGAGCGGCCTGCGCACATCATTTGTGCGCGGCCGCATCGGGTGTCGTGATCAAAAAATAGGCAAGATTTCAAAAATGCCTGCTTGGCAGGCATCGATCAGAAGCCGGCTCAGCGCTTGAGTCGGATCAGGCCTTCCTGGGCGACCGAAGCGATGAGCGTTCCGTCCCGCGCGAACAGCGAACCGCGGGTGAAGCCGCGCGACCCTTGCGTCGACGGGCTGTCCTGGTTGTAGAGGATCCAGTCGTCGAGCGAGTGGCTGCGGTGGAACCACATGGCATGGTCGAGGCTGGCCGCCTGGATGTCGCGGTCGAAGATGGCGCGGCCATGCGCGAAGGTCGAGGTGTCGAGCAGCGTCATGTCGGAGAGGTAGGCGAGCACGGCCGCCTGTATCGCACGGTTTTCGGGCACCGGGCCGGTGGTGCGGATCCAGATGTTCTGCTGCGGCTCCAGCTTCTCGCGGCTCGTATAGTGCTTCAGCATCACCGGCTTCATCTCGATAGGCCGGTCGCGATCCCAGTAGCGCCTGATGCCTTCCGGCACCGCTTCGCCGAATTTGCCGAGCAGCTCGCGCTGGGACAGCAGCGTGTCGGGCGCCGGCACGTCGCGCGGCATCGGCATCTGGTGCTCAAGGCCAATCTCGTCCTGCTGGAACGAAGCCTCCAGCGAGAAGATCGCCTGGCCATGCTGGATCGCCACGACCCGGCGCGTGGTGAAGGAGCCGCCGTCGCGGATGCGGTCGACGTCGTAGACGATCGGCAGCTTGGTGTCGCCGGGCCGCATGAAATAGCCGTGCAGCGAATGCACATGGCGCTCCGGTTCCACGGTGCGCTGCGCGGCGACCAGCGCCTGGGCGATGGTCTGGCCGCCGAAAACGCGCTGCCAGTCGACCTTTGGGCTGCGACCACGATACAGATTGTGTTCGAGCTGCTCGAGGTCGAGAATGTCGAGAAGCTCGTCCATGGCCGCCGTCATGTCTGAAATCCTTCAAGGGATGCGCCATGGCCGGTTTCGGACAGGATGTACGGCCAGTCAAGGCCGCAAGCGGCGGCGCGACGAAGCCGCGAAAGGATGATGCCATGGTCGACCGCAAGCCGGATGGAGCAAAGGCCGATGCGAACCGCGAAGCGCCGCTCGACGTGCTCATCGCCGGCGCGGCTTATGTCGGCCTCACCGCGGCCGTGTCGCTGAAGCAGGCGCGGCCGGGCCTCGCCATCGCCGTCGTCGACGCCGCGCCTGCGGGCGTCTGGCAACGGGACGGGCGCGCCTCGGCCATCGCCGCCGCCGCCAGCCGCATGCTGGAGCAGCTCGGTGTCTGGGACGAAATCGCGCCGGAAGCGCAGGCAATCACCGAAATGATCATCACCGATTCGCGCGCCGCCGACCCGGTGCGCCCGGTGTTCCTGACCTTCGACGGCGAGGTGGCGCCGGGCGAGCCTTTCGCCCACATGGTCGCCAACCGTGACTTGAACGGCGCGCTGCGCCGCCGCGCCGAAAAGCTCGGCATCGATATCATCGAAGGCGTCGCGGTCAGCGCCTTCGACGTCAACGGCGCCGGCATCACGGTGCATCTGGCCGACGGCGCGGCGATGAAGGCGCGGCTGCTGATTGCCGCCGACGGCGTCAACTCCAGGCTGCGCGACCTGGCCGGCATCAAGACCGTCAAATGGGAATACGGCCAGTCCGGCATCGTCTGCACGGTGGCGCATGAGCGCCCGCACAACGGCCGCGCCGAGGAGCATTTCCTGCCAGCCGGCCCCTTCGCGACACTGCCGCTGAAGCCGGACAAGGACGGAACCAATCGCTCGTCGATCGTCTGGGTGGAGCGCACGCAAGACGCCAAGGCTCTGGTCGAGGGCGACGAGTTCGTCTTCGAGCACGATCTGGAGCAGCGCTTCGGCCTGAAGCTCGGCGAAATAAGGGTCGTCGACAAGCCGCGCGCCTGGCCGCTCGGCCTGACGCTGGCCCGCGCCTTCGTCGCGCCGCGCATCGCGCTCGCCGGCGACGCCGCGCACGGCATCCACCCGATCGCCGGCCAGGGCCTCAATCTCGGCTTCAAGGATGTCGCCGCGCTCGCCGAAGTCATCGTCGAGGCCGACCGGCTCGGCCAGGACATCGGCGCCCTCGACGTGCTCGAGCGCTACCAGCAATGGCGCCGCTTCGACACGCTGCAGATGGGCGTCACCACCGATGTCTTGAACCGTTTGTTTTCCAACGACATTGGCCCGCTGCGCGCCGTCCGCGATCTCGGCCTCGGGCTGGTCGAGCGCATGCCCAGGCTGAAGGATTTCTTCATCCGCCAGGCCTCGGGCCTCTCCGGCGACACGCCGAGGCTGCTCAAGGGCGAGGCGATCTGAACCCTTTCCTGGAGGAATAGCGGCAGCGCCTCTCATTTCGTCATCCACGGGCGGAGTGACGCGAAGCGGAGCGCAGACCCGAGGATCCATTCCGTTCCCTCCGCCAAGGAACGCAGCGACGCAGAATTTGCACCGATGCGGCGCTCCGATGTCACGGAATGGATTCTATGGTCTGCGCGCGTCGCTTCGCTCCTTGCTCCGCCATAGAATGACGACGCGAGAG
>NZ_RZRY01000275.1:0-7851 GCF_003998035.1 Mesorhizobium sp. M2A.F.Ca.ET.039.01.1.1
ATGTCGTCCAGCGTGGGTTCGTCCTCGCCCCGCAATTCGTGCATCAGCGCCCAGCGCCGGCCGGAAATGATGGCGACCTCGGTCGCGCCCGCCTGCCGATGGCGGAAGCTGTCGGCTCCCGGCTTGTCGATGTCGAAGTCATGGTGGGCATGCTTCACCGTCGAAACCGTCCAGCCGCGCGCGACCAGCTCGGCGACCAGCTTTTCCGTCAGGGTCGTCTTGCCGGAATTCTTCCAGCCGGTGATGCCGAATACGCGTCTCATGGCCTGAGGCTTTGCAACAGACGCTCCGCCACCGCAAGGTCGTCGGGCGTGTTGATGTTGAAGAACGGATCGATCTTTTGGCCGCCCGCCTCGATCATCGGGAATTCGACCTCGACATGGCCATGGCGCTCCATGAATGCGGAAACCCGCCGGCTGTCCTCGTCGACCAGGAAATGACGCAGGGCGTCGCGCAGGCCGATTGGCCAGAGCGCGAAGGTCGGATGCCACCTGCCGCCCGAACTGGCGACGGCGATCACGCCCGGCCGGTCGCGGGTTGCGGCGGCCAGGCGCTCGACGAGGTCGTCGGGGAAGAATGGCGTGTCGCCGGCGGCGCTCATCAGCCACCGGCAGCTTGTCTGCCCGGCCGCCCATTCGAGGCCGGCGAGGATACCCGCCAGCGGTCCGGCATGGCCTAGCACCGTGTCCTCGATCACCGGCAGCCCCATGCCGGCAAATCGCGCCGGATCGCCATTCGCGTTGAGCCCGAGCATCGCGACCTGTGGCTTCAATCGCGCGGCGACATGGTCGATCAACCTGGCTTTGCCCAATGAAAGCAGCGGCTTGTCGCCGCCGCCCATTCGACGCGCCTGGCCTCCCGCCAGAATGATCCCCGCAACATTTCTGTCCATTGGCCTATATGCCGTCCGGCGCCATGTCGGGTCCAGCGCTTTCAGCGGCGGGTTGCTGCCTGCCGACGACGCGCTCGCGGTAGAGCGCATAGAGGCCGGAGCCGATGATGATGGCGGCGCCGGCGATCATGGGCAGGTCGGGAACATCGCCGAAAATGAGGAGGCCGAGCAGGATCGACCACAGCAGGGCGGTGTAGCGGAACGGCGCGATGAAGGAGATGTCGCCCGAGCGCATCGCCATGATGATGAACTGATAGCCGATGAGCACCAGCACCGCCGCGAGCGCCAGAAGCATGGTCGAGCGGCCACTCATCGGCGTCCAGCCGCCCATCGGCGACAAAAGCAGCGCGCCCAGGACGGTCATGGCAAGCGCGGTCGCCGTCGACACCAGCATGGTCGGGATCGCGTGTGGGATGCGCTTGGTGGACAGGTCGCGCACCGCGCAGCAGGCGACGCTGGCCAAGGCCACCAGCGAATAGACGCTGAACCCTTCGAAACCCGGCCGCACGATGATGAGCACGCCGACGAAGCCGGCGGCAATGGCGGTCCAGCGTCGCCAGCCGACGCTTTCGCCGAACACCAAAGCCGCGCCCATGGTGACCGCCAGCGGCAATGCCTGCATGACAGCCGAGACATTGCCGATCGGCAGATGCGCAAGCGCGATCAGGAACGACGCCGTTGCGCCGGCTTCGCCGGCCACGCGCATGGCCACCATCGGCTGCAGCATGGCGGCCGGATTGACCAGCGCGCCGCGCCGCCAGGCAAGCAGGCCCACGAAGAAGGACGCGAAGGCGCCGCGCACCAGCATGACCTGCGCCATGTTCATCGATTCGGAAGAAAATTTGGTGATCGCATCATTCAAGGTGAAGCCGACCATGGCCACGATCATGAACAGCGCGCCGCGCAGGTTTGGCGAGAGAGGCAAAGGCGGTTCCGGATTCTATTTTGGATCGAAACCTGTAGCAGGTCACCGCGAACAGCAACGCCAAAAGAAATGGGCCACGAATTTCTGCATGGCCCATAGAACGATTTGCCAGGGTCCCGAAGACTTACCTCGGCGTCAGCACTTCGGTGCCGTTGCCGTTCTGGCCGGCGATGGTCCAAAGCCCATGCAGAGAGCCGTCCTTCTCGATCTTGTAGACGACGAGACCGACTTCCTTGCCCATCGCATAGCCGGCGGAAAACGCATTGTCGTTCCGCATGCAGATGCCGTCCGAAGTCGAGCCGCCGGTTTCCCAGTGGATCGTGCAGGTCGTGTCGCTGGTCAGCGTGATGGTTGCCTCGCCACCATATTTCGAACCATCGAAATTGGTGCCGGCGACGGTATAGGTGCCGCCGATCGACTGAGCGGCGGCCGGCATGGAAGCAATCCCAAGCATTGCAAGTGAAAGCATGATTGTGCGCATGTGCACTCCCCCTAGAGCGAAAATCGCGCTCGAAGGCTAGGCCGGAAAAGGCCGGCGGTAAATCGGGTGGAGGATGGCGTGGAGGGTTTATTTCGAGTGTGGCCCGGACGCTTCGTGCAGGCTAGCAGCAATGGTGCCGACCAGCGGGTCGTATTTCGCCTTGAGCGCTGCCGGATACTCGATGAAGACGCTGTGGATCACGTCCTCCTTGCCGAACACGGACCGGCGATAGAAGATCTTGTCGCCCTTCGTACCCGACAGCACCGCCCAATTCTTGCCGGCCTTGCCGTAGGTGACTTCGTCACCTGGCTCGGGGCTGGCTTTTTCGTTCTCGACGAGGCTCTTGGGCGTGTCGTCGAGCGCATTGTAGCTGCCGTAACAGGCCACGCTGGCGCCGTCGGCGCTGTGCCACTCCAGGCCGTCGCCGTTTTCCGGCTCCGGCATGCGCTCCGTGAAAATCTGGTCCGGGAAAGTGCACACGGTGCCGAAGCGCGCGTTGACATAGGTGAACGGCTTGGCCAGCGCCGTTGTCGCCAAGAACAGAAGCGCGGAAAACAAGCCGATGCGCCGAAGATTCTGCATGTTCCCCCCTTTGGCCTCTGACCAAAGGCGATCATGCATCAAGCCGTTGAAAAAATCAGCCGCCGGTGACGCTCATATGCCGCGACACTGAAGGACGGCTGGTGCGGCGGTCGATGATGAAATCATGGCCCTTGGGCTTGCGGCCGATGGCCTCGTCGATGGCCGCGTCGAGCAATTCGTTGCCTTCGGAGGCGCGCAACGGTGCCCTCAGATCCGCGGCGTCCTCCTGGCCGAGGCACATATAGAGCGTGCCGGTGCAGGTCAGCCGCACGCGGTTGCAGCTCTCGCAGAAATTATGCGTCATCGGCGTTATGAAGCCGAGCCGGCCGCCGGTCTCGGCGACATGGACGTAGCGGGCAGGGCCGCCGGTCTTGTAGGGGATATCGGCGAGCGTGAACTGGCGCTCCAGCGAGGCGCGCAGCATCGACAGCGGCAGATACTGGTCGGTGCGGTCGGCCTCGATCTCGCCCATCGGCATCGTCTCGATGAGGGTGAGGTCCATGCCGCGGCCATGCGCCCAGCGCATCAGCTCCGGGATCTCGGCATCGTTGAAGTCGCGCAGCGCGACCGCATTGAGCTTGATCTTCAGCCCCGCCTTCTGAGCGGCATCGATGCCTTCCATCACCTTGCCGAGATTGCCCCAGCGCGTGATCTGGTGAAATTTTTCGGCATCGAGCGTATCGAGCGAGACATTGATGCGTTTGACGCCGCAGTCGGCGAGCTCGGCGGCGAAGCGCGAAAGCTGCGAGCCGTTGGTAGTCAGCGTCAGCTCGTCCAGCGCGCCGCTTTGGAGATGCCGCGAGAGCTGGCGTACCAGATGCATGATGTTCTTGCGCACCAGCGGCTCGCCGCCGGTCAGTCTAAGCTTCTTCACGCCCTTTTCGACGAAGACGGTGCAGAGTCGGTCGAGCTCCTCGAGCGACAGCAGATCCTTCTTCGGCAGGAAGGTCATGTCCTCGGCCATGCAATAGGTGCAGCGGAAATCGCAGCGGTCGGTGACCGATACGCGCAGATAGCTGATCGTGCGACCGAAGGGGTCGATCATATCCATTGCAAGCGTTTCCCGTGGCCTGAGCGGCATCGTTATATATGGCTATGTGATACGATCCAATGCCGCATTCAAGATAGAAGGTCTCGGTCTTTGGTAACATTCCCCGACCGACATCGTATGTCGGCTGGCCTCAAGTGGCTTTCCGCATGGCGCGAAGCGGCGTAGGGAAGGGGGCAACCAGAGCATGATGCCGAAAAGTGTGAAGCGGTTTTTCGGACGACATCATGCTCTATCTCTTTGACTAGAGACGGATTCAGATTTCAGGTCGATTCGACCAGAAATCATCCGTCTCTAGACAGGACCAGTCATGACCGCGCCAAAGGAACTCAGGGTCTCGAAAGACCGCAAGCTCTTGACCGTGACCTTTCCGGGCCATCAGCCGTTCGAATTGCCGGCGGAGTTTCTGCGCGTGGCTTCGCCATCGGCGGAAGTGCAGGGCCATTCGCCGGAACAGCGGGTGACGGTCCCCGGCAAGCGCAATGTCGCAATCCTCAAGATCGAGCCGGTCGGGAACTACGCGGTGCGCATCACCTTCGACGATTTTCATGACACCGGCATCTTCACCTGGAACTATCTGCATACGCTCGGCCACGAAAAGGATGAGCGCTGGAACGCCTATCTCGCCGAACTGGCCGAGAAGGGGCTGAGCCGAGACCGCTAGTTGTGCGGGTGGCAATCCAATGTCGGCAGCCGGGCTGTCGTCAAGGCGTCATGGACGTGGAGTAGCGCCGGCAAAACGTCAGGAGACGAAGAATGTCGCGCATCACATCGGTCGAACAACTGGAGGCTCTCTACGGCCTGCCGGGCGAGGCCTCGGTCGTCAAGGAACTCGACCATGTGATTCCCGAATATGCCGCCTTCATCGAGGCCTCGCCCTTCGTGGCGCTGGCGACCAGCGGGCCGGAGGGGCTCGACTGCTCGCCGCGCGGCGATCTCGCCGGTTTCGTGCGCCTCGTCGACGACAAGACGCTGATGATGCCGGACAGGCGCGGCAACAACCGCGCCGATTCGCTGAGGAACATCATTCGGGATCCGCGCGTGGGACTGCTCTTCCTTGTGCCGGGCTCGGGCACGACGCTGCGCGTCAACGGCCGCGCCCATATCACGACCGATGCCGGGCTATGCGCCTCCTTCATGGTCGACGGCAAGCCGGCCCGCTCGGTCACCGTCATCGATGTCGCCACGGTCTATTTCCAGTGTGCCCGAGCCATCGTGCGCTCGGAACTCTGGAACCCAGCCAGGCATGTCGACCCGAAGTCGCTGCCGACGCCCGGCCAGATCCTCGAGGGTCACCAGCCGCAAGAACATCGACGGCGAAGCCTATGACAAGGAATGGCCTGAAAGAGCCAAAAAGACGATGTGGTAAGCCTGAAAGTCAGGCTTCCTTCAGGACGTCGGCGATCTTGCGCATCTGCTCGCCGATCATGTCGCACTGTTCCGGCGTCGACTGGCTCATCGCCTTCTCGATCAGCGCCATGTGAACTTTCAGCGCCTTCATCAGCAGGGCCTCGCCCGCCTCGGTGAGGTTCAGCCGCAGCACGCGCTTGTCCTTCTCGTCGCCTTCGCGCCGCAGCAGGCCGCGCCCCTCGAGTTGCGGCAACAGCATCGTGATGTTGGAGCGGCCGACCAGGAGCTTGCGGGCAAGGTCGTGCTGCGACATGCCGGGGTGGCGGTAGAGGTTCATCAGCACGTCGAGCTGCGCCGGCTTCAGGTCGAGCGGGGCGAGCTTCACGGCAAGCGTGCGCTCCAGCACATGGCAGGCGCGCGCCACCGCGACCCAGTTGCGAAAACGCGGGTTGTCCCAGGGCAGCTCTTGCTTAATGTTCATGTTTGAACTATTATGTTCATGCTTGAACGAATGGATGGACTGCCAATATGGCATCATTTGGAATGAAGGTCATCCGGGGCGTTTTCGGCGCGGCCGAGCATGTCGCGCCGCGCCTCAGCGGTCGCGCCGCGTTCGAATTGTTTTGCCGGACACCCAGCGTCAAGGCGTTGAGCGACGGCGAACGCCGGGCCGTCGAACGCGCATCAGCCTTCATGGCCGAGGCGCGCCATCACCGGCTGAAGACAAGGTCGGATTGCGTGGCCGTGCACGAATTCCGGCCGGAGCCGGGCAGGGAGCCGCGCGGCACCGTGCTCGTCATCCATGGCTGGCGCTCGCGCACCGAATATATGCGGGCCTTGATCGAAGGGTTTCGCGGCGCCGGATACAAGGTCGTCTCGCTCGACCTGCCTGGGCATGGCCATTCGCTCGGCCGCCATCTGAACATGGTGAATGCGGTGGAAGCGGTGCGTGTCACAGGCGAATGGTTCGGTCCCTTTGCCGCCGTGGTCGGCCACTCCTTCGGCGGCGCGGTTGCGGCCAATGCCGTCGCCGCGTCGGTCAAGGGCATGCCGCCGCTCAAGGTGCAGAAGCTGGTCTTGATTGCCGCGCCGAGCTCGCTGCCGGCAATCTTCGACGATTTCAGCCACAGGCTCAATGTCGGGCCGCGCTCTCGCGTTGCGATGGCGGACAGGGTGAAACACCTTTCCGGCCGGCCGCTCAGCGAATTCACCGGCGACCGCCAACTGGCCGAGGCGCCGGTGCCGACGCTGATCATCCACGCACCGGACGATCGCGAGGTCCACGCCGACCATGCCAGGCGTTACGCGGGCGCCGGCGAGCACGTCCACCTGCACTGGGCCGATGGGCTCGGCCACCGCCGCATCCTCGCCGACAGAAATGTCGTTGCACGCGCCGTTGGCTTCGTGACCGAGCAGCGGGAAGCGATCCTGCACTAATCAGCCTATCAGTCCGCCTTCTTCTGCCCCGGCTCGACCGGCAGGCCGGCCGCCTTCCAGGCGGTGTAGCCGCCGAGGATATGTTTGACCGGGGTCAGGCCCATGTCCTGCGCCGTCTTGGTCGCTAAAGCCGAGCGCCAGCCGCCGGCGCAGAAGAAGACGAAGGTCTTTCCCGAGGCGAAGAACGACTTGTGGTAGGGGCTTTCGGGATCGATCCAGAATTCCAGCATGCCGCGCGTCACATGCTTGGCGCCGGGGATCTTGCCGTCGCGCTCGACTTCGCGAGGATCGCGCAGGTCGACGAAGATCGTATTCTCATCCTCCAGCAGCCCGGCTGCTTCCTCTGGCGACACCACCTCGATCTCGGCATTCGCCTCATCGAGCAGTTCGCGATATCCCTTCTTCACTGCGCATCTCCAGGCCACGGCTCAAGCGACCAGGATTTCGAGCATAACGGCCCGGGTTTGTCACGTCCGAGCCGGTTCCGCCAAGGTCTGGCGCAATGGCGCAAGCATCGCGGGAACCGAGGCTGGCCGCACGGGTCTCACAAGGATGTGAAACCGTTCTGCAACATGGCCCTGGAAATTTATGGAAGCTTAACGAAATCGGTATGAATCAGTATAGTTGCGCCTTACATCCGCCATGCGGTGGGCGAGATCGTTTAGCGGCGCGGAACGGGAACCGGTGACAACCGGAGCGAGTGATTCATGAAATTCCTCGGGAACATAAAGGCCGTGCTGCCGATCGCGATCGCGGCGGCGCTTGCCTTCGGGCACCAGCCGGCAAGCGCGCAGGGGCTGTTCGACATGCTGTTCGGCGGCGGCATCCGGCACAACCCGCAAGGCGAATTTCCGCCGCCACCGAAGCCTCGCAAGATAGGTCCGGCAACGCCGGGGGCGGGTGGCGGCGGCGCCCGAATCAGCAGCCCGACCTACAACACCTACAGGGCCGATAAGCTCGTTCGCGTCGACTTCAAGTCGTTGTTGCCGGCACCGCCACCAGCAACGGCGCAGGATGCCGCCTTCGTGCCGTCAGTGACCAGCACCGCGTTCCGCGATGCCGTTGCCGGCCTGGGCGACTACGAGCTGTTCGCCGAGCCCGACATCGCCAAGGCGCTGATCGCTTATTACTCGGCC